>NZ_JAUCDN010000275.1:0-4323 GCF_034675085.1 Devosia sp. | reverse complement strand
GTCAGGTTGAGTTTCACCACATCGCCGGCATGCTCGATATTGCCCGAGCACAGCACTACCGCAGCGGTCGGAACAGGACGAGTATAAGGCAGTTTGGGAGCAATGGTCTTTGATGACGACCAGTCCTTTCGACCGCCCCGCTTTGAGCATTCCATTCTTCTCTATCATTCAGACGGATGGCCGCCATCCATGCGGAGATCATGGCCAAGCCCATCGAATATGAAACCCTGGTTGCCGCCATGGGGAGCCTGCATTCAGGAGGGCATCGCCAGCGTGCGGTAGTTGCCCGGGCGATCACCAGACCTGTTGCGTGAACAGACGAACTACGCAAACGAGGTCGGCAAGCATCTTTCCCGATAACGTCTGCTGTCGCGCGGAAACGATCACGGTCCCAAAGCCGATGGCGACAACGCGGTTCGCCGGCTGGAGGCAGCAACGTTCCTCTTCACTCGCGTCGACTATATCGCGCAAGACGGCTCCGAATGGATATTGCAGCGCGATCCCGACGAGACCTTCCAACGGCGCCAACAACTCTTCTCGGCGTTTATTGATTATCCGTCCCGTGCAACGAGCAAGCAGACCCTCGCGATCGCACTTATGCCTGATGGTTAATACAAGCAGAAAAGTTTTTATTCTACACACGCCCTCACGCACTGGATGAACTTCCGCCCAAGATCGCACGTCGGTTGAATGGCTGAGGTTAACTCCGAATATAGCAAACCCCAGTAGGCATATCGGGAGGAGGCGGCGGAATCATGCGGTTGGATGCACCCACGTTGTTTGTCTTTACGCTCATGGTCATGGCCGTGATTGCGCTGCTTCTCCTTTGGGCGTGGTTTCAAAACAAACGCATTAAGGTGCTCGCATGGTGGGGAGTAGCAATGCTCCTGGAATCGCTGGGCACCGCACTGGTTTTTCTTCGTGGCCTCACCCCGGACTGGCTGAGCATCAACTTGGCCAACGCATTCCTGTTTTTCGCCTATGGGCTGATCTGGAGCGGCGCGCGCTTATTCAATGAGCGGCCGGTCCATCCAAGTTTCGCATTTGGGGCGGGGGTGTGGCTTCTAGCCTGCCAATTCGACCACTTTTACGCGTCACTGCCGGCGCGGGCGAGTCTGTTCTCAATCCTCATCGGCAGTTACGCGCTGCTGGCGGCACGCGAATTCTGGCGAAGTAAAGAGCCCCTAGCATCGCGCCCGGCTATCGCAACCTGGCTAACAATACATGCCCTCATATTCTTTGCTCATACACCAATCTTGTTGCTCAGCCCACCGGCTTCGGGCAGCATTCAGCCTCTGGGTGAGCCTTGGTTTGTTTTTATTGCTTTTCAGGGATCCCTTCATAACGTGGTAGCCGCGTTTTTACTCCTCGCCATGGTGAAGGAGCGCATCGAGTTGCGCTACAAGACAGCCTCTCGGACCGACCCGCTGACCGGCGTGTCCAATAGGCGGTTTTTTGTAACTTCGGCAAAGCGTATCATGGAACGAGCCGGCCGGGGTAAGTCTGGGGTCGCTCTGCTGTTGTTCGACCTGGATCATTTCAAGAAGATCAATGACAGCTGCGGGCATCAATTCGGTGATGAGGTACTAAAAACCTTTTGCCGTACCGCATCATCGCATCTGCGTCCCACTGATTTGATCGGGAGGCTCGGTGGTGAAGAATTTGCAGTGCTTTTGCCTGGAGTGGATGCTGTCGGCGCACATAGAGTGGCCGAACGGATTCTTGCCGCCTTCCGAACTGCAGGGCAGAACATTGACGGTAGCTTGGACATCACTGCCAGCGCAGGAATTGCGGCATCGGGCGCTGGATATTCTTCATTCGATGATCTATTTACTGCGGCCGATCGCGGGCTCTACAAGGCCAAGGAGGCCGGCCGCAATCGAGTGGAAGAAGGCGATCGCCACTTCGAAAGTAAGCATCCGGCGAGGGCCGCAGAAATCAGGGTCGCCTGTGCTCAGGGATGCGGTCGCGGAGGCATTTGACTGCATATGGGGTAAAGGCGCGGGTAATGGACGCACGCTGCCGCATGCCGCCCGACATCTGGCTCGGGCGCGCATCGGCAAATTCGGCAAGGCCAACAAGCTCGATCAGCGCCTTTACCCTTGCATGGTCGACTGCCTGGCCGGCAACGCGAAATGGAAGTGCAACATTTTCAGCGACAGGCAGCCAGGGAAGCAGCGTATGGTCCTGGAATGCAACACCCAGTTGGTGGCGCCTGGCAAGGTCGGCAGGGTTTGCGCCCATCACTGACATACTGCCCGAGGTCGGCGTATCCAGCGAGGCGAGCATTCGCAATATGGTGCTTTTGCCGCGGCCTGACGGACCGAGGATGGCCAGAAACTGCCCGCTTGGCCGCCCGGCGAAGCTTGGAGTTCAGCGTTTCGATGGAATTTGTAACTGGTACGAGATTCCTGGTGCCGAAGTCCGGCTGCGTTTTTTGTGATCGAGGCGCCTGGTGCGACCAGCCGCCGATACATTGATAACGATCAGGGTTAACGTCCACGGGCAATTTGTGTGCTACAAACTGCGCCACATATAGTGCTGCCCAGGCTCGACGTTCCCTTGCTAAGTCATTGAAATGCTTAACTGTACCGAACTTACTCGATTCCCGCTACCCGCTCCATCGGCGCTTTCTCGGTATTGATTTCATTACGTAATTTTTGTGAAAACAACCCAATGGCAGGCCATAGGGCGGGTTGTTTGCGCCTGAATCTGTGACGGGCTCTGTCGTTTAAAGCGTGCGGCGAATCTTTCGGATTCGCTCCGCACGCAGATTGGCGGGGCGCCCGCTTCGTGATTCAGATGCCGCCCAGCGCCAGATATTTGATCTCCAGATATTCCTCGATGCCGTATTTCGAGCCTTCCCGGCCGATGCCGGATTGCTTGACGCCGCCGAAAGGGGCGGCCTCATTGGCGAGCGCGGGGGTGTTGACGCCCACCATGCCGGCTTCGAGCGCCTCGCCGACGCGGAAGATGCGGCCCATGTCGCGGGCATAGAAATAGGCTGCGAGGCCGAATTCGGATTGGTTGGCCATGGCCACGCCCTCGGCCTCGTCCCTGAAGGTGATGATGGCAGCCAGCGGCGCGAAGGTTTCCTCGTGCGCCACCTTCATGGCCTGCGTCACCCCGGTGATCAGGGTCGGCTCGAAGAAGGTGCCGCCCAGCGCCGACGGCTTGCCGCCCCGGAGCAGCTGTGCGCCCTGGGCGAGGGCATCCTGCACATGCTCCTGCATCTTGGCCACGGCGCGCTCGTCGATCAGCGGGCCGACAGTGACGTCCGGCTCGGTGCCCCGGCCCAGCCGCAGCCCGTCCATGCGCGCCTGCAGCTTTTGGGTGAAGGCCTCGGCCACATTTTCCTGCACATAGATGCGGTTGGCGCAGACGCAGGTCTGGCCGGCATTGCGGAATTTCGACAGCAGCGCCCCTTGGGCAGCGGCGTCCAGATCGGCATCGTCGAAGACGAGGAAGGGCGCATTGCCGCCCAGTTCGAGCGACAGGCGCTTGACCTGGTCGGCCGCTGCCTTGATGAGCCAGCGCCCCACCTCGGTGGAGCCGGTAAAGCTGATCTTGGCGATATCGGGATGGGAGGTGATGGCGGTTCCGATCTCGCGGGCTGGGCCGGTAATTACTGAAAAAATCCCCGCCGGCACGCCGGCGCGCTCGGCCAGAACGGCCAGGGCCAGGGCCGAAAGCGGCGTCTGGCTGGCGGGCTTGAGGATCATGGCGCAGCCGGCCGCCAGCGCCGGGCCGGCCTTGCGGGTAATCATGCCATTGGGAAAGTTCCACGGGGTGATGGCGGCGCAGATGCCAATGGGCTGCTTCATCACCAATATGCGCTGGCTGGCATTGGGCCCGGCCATGAAATCGCCCTCGACGCGCTTGGCCTCCTCGGCGAACCATTCCAGATATGCCGCATTGGAGGTGATCTCCGCCCGCGCTTCGGCCAGCGGCTTGCCCTGCTCGGCGGTAAGGATCTGCGCCAGATCTTCGACATGGGCCAGGATCAACTCGTACCAGCGGCGCAGCACGGCGGCGCGCTCCTTGGCAGGCCTTGCGGCCCAGGCCGGCATCGCCGCCTTGGCGGCGGCTACGGCCTCGTTGACCGCCTCGGCGCCCAGGCTTGGCACATGGGCAATGAGCGCATTGTCGAAGGGATCTCGCACCGCGATGGCATTGTCGCCGGGCCCGACCCAGACCCCGCCGATCAGGCAGTTCTGGGTGAGCAGGCTGGGATCGGCGAGCTTGAGCGCCTGGGTCATGAGACGATCTCCTTGGCAAGAGTGAACAGCGGCGGCAGGCATAGTGCCAGCCCGGACAGCAGCA
>NZ_JAUCDN010000274.1:0-4328 GCF_034675085.1 Devosia sp. | reverse complement strand
GCGGCTTTTCCATGCTTTCCAAGGCTACGCCATACTACGATTTCTTCAACAGTTCTTGATACTTAACCTCTCCTATCGTATCCTGCTGCTGGACGCAATTGGGCGCCGCATGGAGACAATTTGGAGACAATACCCCTTCCGTCGGGCTTTGTCTCCAACTGGAGGATCACGATGCCAACCAGCAAGCTGACCAAGCGCGCGGTCGATGCGCTCGTGCCGCCGTCGAAAAAGCAGACCGTGCTTTGGGATACCGAGCTGAAAGGCTTCGGCGTGCGCGTGCTGCCGTCCGGCCTCAAGACGTTCATCGTCCAGTATCGCAACGCCGAGGGCATCAAGCGCCGCATCAATATCGCGCGCTATGGCGTGCTGACGGTCGATCAGGCACGCGACCAGGCCAAGCTCAAGCTGGCGGCCGTGATCGGCGGCGAAGACCCCGCCGATGAGGTTCGCCAGGCGCGCAAGGGAATGACGGTCGAGGAGATGTGCGACTGGTATCTGACCGAGGCTCGGGCGGGCAATATCCTCGGCCGCAAGAACCTGCCGATCAAGAAATCGTCGCTCGACATGGATGAGAGCCGCATCAAGACGCATATCAAGCCGCTCCTGGGCAAGCGGATCGTCAAGCATCTGACGATCGCTGATGTCGAGCAGATGCAGACCGATGTGAAGGACGGGAAGACGGCGAAGCCGCGCAGCGGCGGCCGGGGCGGCATGGCGACCGGCGGCGCCGGTGTGGCGGCGCGCTGCGTCGGCACGCTCCAGGCCATCATCGGGCATGCGAAGCATAAGGGCCTGCTGGACGCTCACCCGACGCAGGGAGCGAAGAAGCTGGCCGGTAAGAAGAAGACCCGGCGCCTGAACGTCGCCGAGATAGTGTTGATGGGCAAGGCGATGGCCTATGCGGAGCGCAATGGCGAGAACCCTGTCGCCCTCGGCGTGCTGCGCACGCTCTTGCTGACCGGATACCGCCGTGAGGAAGGCCAAGCGATGCACCGAGCCTGGGTCAATGGAGCCGGCGGCTATGTGGCATTCCCCGACACCAAGGGCGGCGCGCAGATTCGTGCGATCGGCCCTGCGGCCGTCAAGGCCGTCGAGAGCCAGCCGGTGATCGTGGGCAATCCGCACGCTTTCCCCTCGGAAGTCGGGCGGGGGCCATTCACCGCAGTCAGCGCCTGCCTCCAGCGCGTTGCCAAGCTGGCGGGGATAGAGGGCATTACGCCGCACACGCTGCGCCACACCTTCGGCAGCGTGGCGGGCAATCTCGGTTTCTCGGAGCTGACGATCCGCGCCATGCTTGGCCATGCCTCGCAGAACGTCACCCAAGACTACATCCACATCGACGAGGCGCTCAAGCTCGCCGTGCGGCGAACGTCCGACGAGATCGAACGGCTGCTTGCGGAGGGCGCGGCTAAATCGACACAACTCCAGCTTGCGGCATGAACTTCGGTGAGCCGCTCGACCCGGGCAAAGGGCATGTGTCGATGCCATCAAATGACAGCCGCTGCAATCCGACGAACATGGCCGTTAAACTTTTCAGCGTGTCGTATTCTCGACATAGTGGCAATATCAGCATAGACGACGCGACGTGACTGAGACCCGCAAATTCCTTGGCCGGCATCATTGGCTGTGCGCGTTGCTTCTGGGCGCCACGCTGATCGTAAAAGCCCTGGTGCCCGCGGGTTTCATGCCGGTCGCCTCGAATGGTGTGATCCTCGTCCAGCTCTGCTCGGGTCAAGGGCCGCAGACGATCGTCTTGGAGCTGCCGGGCAAGACCGGCGAACATGACCATGGGGAGCACAAAAAGGCGGAAGCGCCCTGCGCCTTCTCCGGACTGTCCTCGCCCACACTCGCGGCGACCGACGCGCTTCTGCTGGCGATCGCGATCGCTTTCATCATCGCGACGGGTTTCCGCCTTCCGCCGCGTATAGTCCTCTGGCGCGGTATCTATCTTCGCCCGCCCGCGATTGGGCCACCCTCCGCCTGATTCACTCAACATTTCCGCGTTGAACGGCGCCCAATCGGGCGTCCCATGTGAATCAGGATTCCGACATGACGAATTTGCATTTTGCCGCGCGGCGCGCGGCACCTGTGGCGCGTGCTTCTGCCGGCGCTACCGCTTTCAAGACCCGCCTGGCACGCGATATTGCTGCCCCCGCCTTCGTCGCAGCGCTGGCCTGCTGCCCGCTCTCGCCGGCCTTTGCACAGGATGGCATTGTGCTGCCGGAGGTCGATGTGGACTCGGCCAGCGAAGCGCCGTCGACGGGATCGGGCGAAAGGATCTCCTCATCTCGCCTCCGCAACCTTCAGGCCGGCTCGAGTGATACTGCCGCCATTCTTCAAAGCGTGCCAGGTGTCAGCGGCTTCGGCGCCGGGGGCTTTTCGACCCTGCCGGTGATCCGCGGCTTGGAGGCGCAGCGCCTGACCGTGCTCGTCGACGGCGTGGCGATCGCCTCGGCCTGCCCGAACGATATGAATCCGCCCCTGTCCTATACCGATCCGCAGACCGTGGGTGCGATCGACGTCATTACGGGCGTCTCGCCGGTCAGCTATGGCGGCGACAGCATCGGCGGGATCATCCGCGTCGAGAGCGCTCCGCCCCGCTTCGCGAAACAGGGCGATACGCTGCTGACAGGTGAAATCTCGGCCTTCTATCGCAGCAATGGCGATGGCTTCGGCGGTTCGCTTTCAATGACGGCCGCGAGCGACAAGAGCAGCCTGACCTATAACGGCTCCTATACCCAGGCCGACAATTTCAAGGGCGGTGGATCGCTGGGCATCGTGCGATCGAGCGAATATGCAAAGACCGATCACAGCCTGAGCCTGGCCGCGCAGGTCGGCAGCGGCTTGGTCGAGCTGAAGGGCGGCTATCATTTCGCGCCCTACGAGGGGTTTCCCAACCAATATATGGACATGACGTCCAACAAGTCCTGGTTCCTGAACGGGCACTATGCAGGCGTCTTCGATTGGGGCAATCTCGATGTGCGGGCGAGTTGGCGCGACACCGACCATGCCATGAACTTTCTCGCCGATAAGGGTGGGACGGCTACTGGCGGAATGCCGATGAACACCGAAGTCCATAGCGCCGGATACGCGGTCCAGGCCGAAATCCTGCTGGGCGGTGCCGGAACGCTGCGTCTCGGCAATGAATTCCAACACCAGTGGCTCAACGATTTCTGGCCGCCCGTCGCGGGAAACATGATGATGGGGCCGAATGCTTTCATGAACGTCAACGGGGGGAAGCGCGATCGTCTCGGCACATTCCTCGAATGGGAAAAGAGCTGGGATCGCGGGTTCACGCTGGTCGCCGGCATCCGCAACGATCAGGTCTGGATGAATACGGGGACGGTCGCGCCCTACGGCACCGGAATGATGCAGATGGCCGACGTGATGGCGGCCGCCGCGTTCAATGCAGCCGACCGCAAGCGGCACGATAGCAATTGGAGCGGCACGTTGCTTGCTCGATATGCGCTGTCGCCTCATGCGGAAATCGAGTTCGGCTATGCCCGGAAGGTGCGTTCGCCGAATATCTACGAACGGTATAGCTGGGGCCGCGGCGGCATGGCGAGCCGGATGATCGGGTGGTTCGGGGACGGGAATGGCTATGTCGGCAACCTCGCGCTTCGCCCGGAAAAGGCGGATACGCTGAGCGCCGCTCTGTCGGTTCATGGCGGCGGCAAGGATGGCTGGTCGCTGAAGATCGCGCCTTATTTCACTCATGTTGACGACTATATCGACGCCGTGAAGCTGGCGGACTTTACCGACACGGCGGGCAGACCGACCGCTTTCGATCAATTGCAATTCGCCAACCAGAAGGCGGAGATTTATGGCATCGACCTGTCGGCCGCCGTCCCGCTCTGGTCGTCCTCATCGGCAGGGAGCGCACGACTGACCGCGCGCGCGAGTTGGTTGCATGGCGAGAACCTGGCGGACCATGGACCGCTCTATCACCAGATGCCGTTCAACGCGGCGCTGGGGCTGGAACATAGGATCGGCGGACTGGAAACCCGGATTGACCTGACCGTCGTCGGCGAGAAGGATCGTGTCGATCCGACCCGCAATGAGCCGCGAACGGGAAGCTATGCGCTGCTTGACGTCCAGTTGGCCTATCGCATCGACAATGTGCGATTGACGCTCGGCGCGGACAATCTGTTCGACGCGGCCTATTATGCTCCGCTCGGCGGGATGTCGCTCGGGGATCTGAAGGCGACCGGCGTTCTTCGCCCGGTCCCGGGCCGGGGGCGGTCGGTCAACGCAGGCGTCACGATCTCGTTCTGACGACAATGCGTTCGGAACGAAAATCCTTGATGCAGGGGCGGGGGGGCGGGGGG
>NZ_JAUCDN010000273.1:0-4345 GCF_034675085.1 Devosia sp. | reverse complement strand
CCGCCACGGGGGAAATCCTCGCCGGCTCCAACGACCTGTCCGAGCGCACCAGCCGGCAGGCCGCCATGGTGGAGCAGACCTCGGCCACGGTGGAGCAGCTTTCCACCACGGTGACGGCCAACGCCACCCGCGCCGAGGACGCCAACCGCGCCGTCAGCGACGCCTCGCGCATCGCGGTGGAAAGCGGCTCGGCGATGGAATCGGCCACCAAGGCCATGGAGCAGATTTCGGCCTCATCGGCCAAGATTTCCAACATTATCGGGCTGATCGACGACATCGCTTTCCAGACCAACCTGCTGGCGCTCAACGCCTCGGTGGAAGCGGCGCGCGCGGGCGAAGCGGGCAAGGGCTTTGCCGTGGTGGCGGTGGAAGTGCGCCGGCTGGCCCAGAGCGCCGCCGAGGCTTCGGCCGATATCAAGGGGCTGATCGATATTTCGGTGGGCGAGGTGCAGGCCGGCACGCAGGTGGTGCTGCGCATCGGCGAGCGCATCGCCGCGCTCAATGCCTCGGTGATGGAAAGCGCCAGCCTGATCGGGGAAATCACCAGTGCCAGCCGCGAGCAGGCGGTGGCCATCGATGAAGTGCATGTGGCGGTGCGCCAGATGGACGAAATCACCCAGCATAATGCCGCTCTGGTGGAACAAACCAACGCCGCCATCGAGCAGACCGAAGAGCAGGCCAGCGCGCTGGACCGCATCGTGGCGGTGTTCACCACAGAACGGGCAGGGCGCAGCGCCGGGGCGCGGCAGGCGGCTTAGCTTTTTCGCAGCCACCGGCTCTCCTTCTCCCCTCGTGGGGGAAGGGGAGCCGGAGGGGCGGATGAGGGGCTATATTTGGGCATTGAAGCATGGGCGAATTCAGCGGCCCCCTCACCCTGACCTTCTGCTGAAGGCGTCAGGTCTGTCCCTCTCCCGCAAGGGGAGAGGGTAGGGCCGGTGGGGGTGGCACGGTCGTGCCATTCGAGCGTAGCTCTCATGGCCTTCTCGCCTCAAATCGCCCCACTGGGGCGATTTGCCCTTTGGGACGGCTCGAAGCCTCAGCTTTCCAGCAGCATGGCGATTTCGGTGCGCAGGTCTTTCAGGCCGGTGCCCTTGGCCGAGGAGGTGAGGATGATGTGGGGGTGGGCCGCCGGGCGCTTGGCGATGGCGGCTTTGGTGGCGGCCACTACTTTTTCCAGCTCGCGCGCCAGCAGCTTGTCGGCCTTGGTGAGCACGACCTGGTAGCTCACCGCCGAAAGATCGAGCTCGTTCATGACGGTGAGGTCGTTGTCCTTGGGGCCGTGGCGGCCATCGATCAGCACATAGACGCGGCGCAGCGTGGCGCGGCCGGTGAGATATTGGTGAATGAGGCGCGTCCATTGCCGCACCTTGTCCTCGGGCGCCTTGGCATAGCCATAGCCGGGCATGTCGACGATGCGCAGGTTTTCGCTCTGGCTCTCGAAGATGTTGAGCTCCTGCGTGCGGCCGGGCGTGTTGGAGGTGCGGGCCAGGCCCGACGTGCCGCATAGCGCGTTGATGAGGCTGGACTTGCCGACATTGGACCGGCCGGCAAAGGCGATCTCCACCCGATCCATGGGTGGCAGATCGGCCAGGCGCACGCAGCCTTTGACGAAGAGGAAAGGCCGCGCGAACAGCAGCCGGCCACGCTCGATCATCAGGGGGTCGTAATCGGTCTGGCTCGTCATCGTCATTCCTTGAAAACACAAGCCCGCCGGTGGGGGCCGGCGGGCTGTAACACGATCGAGGCGGATTGGCGATCCGGCCTGCGGATCAGGACTTGGCGGGCTCGTCGGCCTTCTTGCGGCGGAAGCTGTTCAGGATATTGCCGAGCAGGTTCACCTCGACGCCGTGGCGCTTCATGATGAACCATTGCTGGGCCACCGACAGGGTGTTGTTCCAGGCCCAGTAGATCACCAGACCCGCCGGGAAGGTGCCCAGCATGAAGGTGAAGATCACCGGCATCCAGTTGAAGATGGCGGCCTGGGTCGGATCGGGCGGCGGCGGGTTGAGCCGCATCTGCACCCACATGGTGATGCCCATGATGACCGGCCACACGCCCAGATGCAGGAAGCCGCCGAGCAGGGGCACCACGCTCGGATCCCAGGGGATCAGGCCGAACAGGGTGAAGATATTGGTCGGATCGGGCGCCGCCAGGTCCTGGATCCAGCCGAAGAACGGCGCATGGCGCATGTCGAGGCTGATGAAGATGACGGTGTAGAGGGAAAAGAACACCGGAATCTGGATGAGGATGGGCCAGCAGCCGGACAGCGGATTGATCTTTTCCTTGCGGTAAAGCTCCATCATCGCCTGCTGCTGGGCGGCGCGGTCGTCCTTGAGACGCTCCTGGATGGACTTCATCTCCGGCTGCACCCGGCGCATCGCCGCCATGGAGGCATAGGAGCGGTTGGCCAGGGGGAAGAACAGCCCCTTGACGATGACCGTCACCGCCAGCACCGCCAGGCCGAAATTGCCCAGGATGCCGTAAAGGAAGGTGAGCAGGTAATACATCGGCTTGGTGATGAAGTGCAGCCAGCCCCAGTCGATCAGCAGCTCGAGCCGGTCGAAGCCGTATTCGGTCTGATAGGCCGAAATCACCGCCTCCTCCTTGGCGCCGGCGAACAGATAGCTTTCGCGCGTGGCGCTGGCGCCGGCGGCGACCACCACCGGGGCGGTCTCCACATAGCTGGTCTGGTAATCGTCATAGCCCGAGCCGTTGGACCAGCTGAAGCGCGCATTCATGGTCGTGCCGGCGGGCGGCATGACGGCGGTGGCCCAGTATTTGTCGGAAAAGCCGAGCCAGCCGGTGGTGCTCTCGTAAGTGGCCTGACGCTCGTTCTGGAGGTCGGTATATTTCTTCGAGATCAGATTGTTGCTGCCCAGCACGCCATGGGGGCCTTCATGCTGGATGAAGAAATTGGCCACATGCGGTGTGCCGTTGCGGATGACGCGGGCGTAAGGATAGAGCGCCACGTCGCCCTGGCCATGGTTCTCGATGGTCTGGCTGACGGTGAACAGGTAGTGCTCGTCCAGCGAGATGGTGCGGCGGAAGGTGAGGCCCGCGCCATTGTCCCAGGCCAGCGTTACCGGCGACTGGGCGGTAAGCGGCCCGGCTTCACCCTCGACGCGCCACACGCTCTGCGCATTGGGAACGGCGATATTGGCACCGGCCGCCGGCACCCAGCCTTCCTCGACGAAATAGGCATCGGGCACGCCCTGGGGCGTGAGCAGGGTGATGACCGGCGAATCGGGCGCCACCGTCTCGCGATACTGCTTGAGGCGCAGATCGTCGATGCGGGCGCCGGTCAGGCTGATCGAGCCCTCCAGATCGGCGGTTTCGATGGCGACGCGCTGGCTGGCGGCAAGCGCCTCCTGGCGGCTGGAAAAGACCTTGACCCCGGTGGAGGCAGGCGCGGCGGCGGCCTCGCCCTGCGCGGTGGGCGTGGCCAGGGCCGCGTCGGCGTCGGCCTGCTGCTGGGCGGCGATCTGGGCCTGCTGCTGGGCGCGTTCGAGCTGCGGGCCGGCAACGAAGAACTGCCAGCCGAACAGCACGGCCATGCTGAGCACGATGGCAAGGATCACATTGCGATTGTCGTTCATGGTCTCGGTTTCCGGGGTCCGCCGCGGGATGGAGGGGTCTGGCTGGAGGATCTGGGCGCGTGAACGCGCACAATCAAGGCTTCCAGATCGGCCACCAGCAGGCCGAAGGGATGGCTGAGCGCCTCGCGCCTGCCGACAAGCACATAATCGTGGTGGGGCGCAAAGTCACGCGCGCAGACTGCGGCAGCGGCGCGCAGGCGCCGCTTGATGCGGTTGCGCTCGGGCGAATTGCCGGTCTTCTTGGTGACCGTGTAGCCGATGCCCGGCACCGCCTCAGCGGCCGGAACCGCCTGCAACCCAAACGCAGACCGCCCGGCGCGATTGCCCCGGGCAGCCCGTAGAAACTGCGAACGCTTGGTGAGCCGGCGCAAGGCGATGGTCGGCTGCTCCATGGCCGTCATCCGGCCGGAAGGGCTCAGGCCGAGAGCTTCTTGCGGCCCTGGGCGCGACGGCGATTCAGGATGATGCGGCCGTCCTTGGTGGCCATACGCGCACGGAAACCGTGACGACGGGCACGCACGAGCTTGGAGGGCTGGTATGTACGCTTCATGACATCAGACCGCGCCGGGCACGGTTCCTCTAATTTGGCTCTGCTCGAGGCAAGACTATCGGGCAGCCATGATGCGCGGGGCGCCCATGGTGCGGGTTGGTGCGGTCTATAGGGAAAACTCGGCTCCAAGTCAACGCGCCATCACACCTTGCCCCGTGCGCCGCCCCCGGTTGTTTTCGCCGCCATATCGCCTCATAAA
>NZ_JAUCDN010000272.1:0-4351 GCF_034675085.1 Devosia sp. | reverse complement strand
TCATGCTTGAGGTTCCGGGCGTGATCGGCGTCAAGCAGTCCAATGGCGATCTCAAACTCACCGCCGACCTGCTGATCGATCTGCCCAAGGACAAGCTCGTCTTCACCGCCGTCGATGCGCTGCTCTATCCCAGCTTCGTGCTCGGCGTGCACGGCACCATCGCCGCCAATCCCGCCGCCGCGCCCAAGGCCACCGTCAAGCTGTGGGATCTGGTCAAGGCCGGCAACCATGCCGAGGCCAAGGTGTTGCACGAGAACCTGCTGCGCTTCTGGAACGCCCTCATCACCGACGATCTGCCGGCGAACATCAAATATGCCCAGTCGCTCCAGGGTGTGCCCTTCGCCTTGCCGCGTGCGCCGATGCGTGCGCCCGACGATGCTCGCAAGGCACTGATTGCCCAGGCTCTCAAGGCCATTCCGCACTGAGGGCAAAGCCCCGCGCCCTGCCGCCTCAGGCGGGGCGCTCTTCATCCAATCCTAGGGAGGATCCTTTATGAACAGACTTTTCACCCTCGCTCTGGCCACCACGGCCCTTCTCGGCAGCATGGCTCCGCTCGCGCAGGCGCAGGCGCAGGACTGGCCCGAGCGCCCGGTGCAGCTCGTGGTGGTTGCCGGGGCCGGCGGCGGCTCGGACTACACCTTCCGTCTTCTGGCGGCTGAGCTTGAAGCCGCCCTCGGTCAGCCCTTCCCGGTGGTCAATCTGGCTCAGGCCTCCGGCATTGTCGGCTACACCACCTACACCTCGTCCCCGCCGGATGGTTACACGCTGGGTCAGCTCTCTCCCATCGCCCAGTTCACGCTTCTGGGGCAGGCCAATTTCCAGCCCGAGAGCTTTACCGCCATCGCGCAGTTCAATGCCGATCCTTCGGCAATCCACGTGTCCGCCGACTCCGAATATCAGGATCTGGGCACGCTCATCGCCGCCATCAAGGCCGATCCGTCCGCCTTCAACATTTCCTGCGGCGGCACCTGCAATGCCAGCTGGGATATTCCCTTCGTCTCCATGCTGCTCGGTGAAGGCGTTGACGTCAGCAAGATCAACCTGATCCCCGCACAGGGTTCGGCGGCGGCCTTGCAGGAGTTGGCCTCGGGTGGCATCGACATCGTGCTCTGCTCCATCCCCGAAACCACCGCGCTCAAGGAAGCGGGTGTGGTCAAGACGCTCGCCGTGATGAGCGAAGACCGCGTGGCCATCGATGACGCCATCCCCACCGTCAAGGAAGCCATCGGTACCTCCTATGTCGGCGGCACCTGGCGCGGCGTGGCCGGCCCGGCCGGAATGGATCCGGCGCTGGTTAGCAAGATCGAGGCTGCCGTGGCCGATGCAGTCCAGCAGGACCGCTTCGTCAAGGGCATGGAAGATCGCGGCTTCGGCATTGCCTATCTCGGCCATGACGATTTCACCGCCTTTCTCGGCGAGCATTTCGCCCAGACCGAACAGGTGCTGAACGCCCTGGCCGGAAAATAGGCGCCAGCAGCGGATTGCGCTCCCGACAATCCCGCGCCTTACTGGATGCCGGCGAACTCCTCCCGCCGGCATCCATCTTTTCCGGGCCCTGGAGCATTTTCCGCTGGATGTTCGCTGTTTTCCCGAGCTGCCGGACGGCTTCAAACTGAGAGGCATGCATGACGGACAAAATGATCGGTCTGGGCTTTGCCGCCCTGGGCGTCGCAATCCTGGTGCTTTCGCTCCAGCTTCCTCCGCCATTGGCGGCCACCCACATCGCCTATGGCGCCGGCTTCTTTCCCAGCATTCTGGGCATCGCGATCGCCGTCGCGGGTGGGGCCCTGGCGCTCAAGCCCGCCGGTGATGCCGACGAGGTCGAGGATGAGGAGGCCGAACTGACCCATTGGTCCAAGCCCGCCATCGTCATGGCGGCGGGGCTGGTCTATGTCCTCTTCTCCCAGCAGATCGGCTTCCTGATCCTGGCGCCCATCATTCTCACCGGCCTGCTGCTGCTCGGGCGGGTCGCTGTCTGGCAGGCGCTGGCCATCGGCATTCTCGGCTCGGTCATCGTCTACATCCTTTTCGCCAAGCTTTTGCTGGTGCCCCTCCCGCTCGGCCTGCTCGCGCCTTTCGGAGCCCACCTATGATCGAAAACATCGCTGCGGGCCTGAGCCTGCTTTTCGACCCCTATGTGCTGCTGGTCATGGTCGCCAGCGCGGCTTTTGGCCTGTTCATGGGGGCGCTTCCCGGCCTCACCGCGACCATGGCGGTGGCGCTTCTGGTTCCGGTGACCTTCTATATGGAGCCGGTTCCGGCGGTGGCCGCCATGGTCACGGCGTCGGCCATGGCCATGTTCTCCGGCGATATCCCTTCGGTGCTGCTCCGCATGCCCGGAACGCCGGCCTCGGCGGCCTATACCGATGACGCCTTTGCGCTCACAAAAAAGGGCCAGGCGCATATCGCCATGGGCATCTGCCTGCTGACCTCCGCCATAGGTGGGCTGTTCGGTGCGGTCATCCTGGCCCTTTTTGCTCCGCCGCTGGCCATGGTGGCGTTGAAATTCTCCTCTTACGAATATTTCTGGCTCTGCCTGCTCGGCCTCACCACGGCCGGCTTCATGATCCAGGCATCCCGCGCCAAGGGTGTCATCTCGCTCGCTTTGGGGCTGTTCGTGGCCACTATCGGCATTGATCCGGTCAGTGGCGTACCGCGCTTCACCTTCGGCAATACCGCCCTTCTGGGCGGGCTGTCCCTGGTGCCGGTGATGATCGGGCTCTTCGCCTTCTCCGAGATTTTCCGCTTCTACGCCAAGCGCGTCCAGCCCGTGAAGCTCGAACAGGCCAGCATCAGGGGGGTGTTCGAGGGACAGGGCAAGATTTTATGGCAGGAGCGCAAGGCCATCGCCCAGGGCAATGTCCTGGGAACGGTTCTGGGCATCCTGCCCGGCGCCGGGGCCGATATCGCCGCCTGGATTTCCTATTCGCTGGCCAAGAAATTCTCCCGCACTCCCGAGGAATACGGGCGCGGCTCCAAGGAAGGGCTGGCGGCGGCCGGCGCCGCCAACAATGCCGCGGTGAGCGGCGGGTTCATCCCCTCGCTGGTTTTCGGCATCCCCGGCGATGCCATCGCCGCCATCATCATCGGCGTGCTGTTCATGAAGGGGGTCAATCCCGGCCCCACCATCTTCCTCAACAACCCAGCCGTGGTCTACGCCATTTTCGGCACTTTCTTCCTCGCCAACCTGCTGATGATCCCGCTGGGCTGGGTCGCCATTCGGCTCAGCCGCGTCATGCTGACCGTGCGCCTCAATATCCTGATGCCGATCATCTTCATTTTCTGCCTCATCGGCGCCTTTGCCATGGAGAACAACATCACCGCCGTGGCGATCGCCCTGGCGTTCGGTGTCATCGGGGTGGCGCTCGAGGCCTTTCGCTTTCCCCTCGCTCCACTGGTGCTCGGCATCGTGCTCGGCCCGCTTCTCGAGCAGAATTTCCTCACCTCCATGATGAAGTCGGGCGGCAATCCTGCGGCCTTCTTCGATCGCCCCATCGCCGGTTCGCTGGCCGTGGTGACGATTTTCATCTGGGTCTGGCCCTTGCTCGCCCGCCTGCTCAGGCGCCGGTGAGGGTCTTTCCGGTCGCCTGATCGGCCGGCTCCGTTTCACTTTTTGTCCTTTGGCACCAGGGCCATCGCCACCTTCCTTGCAGGGTGTCGGTGGCCTGGCGCGATTCTGGGCTTGACGATCGTCGTTCTGAGTGCATGCTACATCTGTAACAAAGGTATATATTCCAATATTAAGGAATATGAGGAGGATCAGATGAAGCGTACCGCCTTGCTTGCGGCGACCGCTGTCGTTGCCTTGCTGTCCAGCAATGCACTTGCCCATGCCCAGACCCAGGGTGGCATAATCGATGTCGCCACCATCGGCGAGCCGCCGACGCTCGACCCGATGGCGTCGACCGCGGACCTGGTGGGCATCGTCACCCAGCACATGTTCGAAACGCTCTACACGTTTGATGCCAAATGGGGCGCGACGCCGCTGCTGGCCGCGGCCCTGCCCACCATCTCGGAAGATGGAAAGACCTACACGATCCCGCTGCGCACCGGCATCAAGTTCCATGATGGCTCAGTGATGACCTCGGCCGACGTGGTCGCCTCGCTCGAGCGCTGGATGAAGATCGCCACGCGCGGCAAGCAGGCCGCCGAGGTGATCGAGAGCGTCGTGGCCACCGACGATGCCACGGTCACCATCTCGCTCAAGACCCCCTATGCGCCGCTGGTCGCCCTGCTCTCGTTCAACAACGCCGCCGCCATCATCATTCCGGCGGCCAGTGCCGGCCAGGATCCGCTGGAGAGCTTCATTGGCACCGGCCCCTATAAGCTCCAGGAGCGGGTGCCCGACCAA
>NZ_JAUCDN010000271.1:0-4384 GCF_034675085.1 Devosia sp. | reverse complement strand
TTTTCGGCCTTGATGAAGCCTTCCATCACTTCCTTGCCCTTGGCGCGGGTGAAATCGCCGGTCTGGCTGCGCACGATGGAGATGTTGTCGTGGCCGGCAATGGCTTCCTCGAAGCCCTTCTTGCGATTGATGGCCGGGGTGGAGCCCACGGTGCCCTGGAGCTCGACCACCTTGCAGTCGGCGTCGCCCACGGCATTCACCAGCCAGTCGCCGGCGACACGGCCTTCCAGGATCTGGTCGGACATGACGGCGGTGAAATAGAGATCATCGGGCGCATCGACGCCGCGGTCGAGCAGCAGGACGGGGATTTCGGCTTCCTTGGCCTCCGCCAGCACGTCCTCCCAGCCGGTGGCAACCACCGGGGCGACAAGGATCGCGTCCACCCCCTGGGCGATGAAACCACGAATGGCCTTGATCTGGTTTTCCTGCTTTTGCTGGGCATCGGCGAATTTGAGATCGATGCCCAGGGCTTCGGCCTGCTGTTTGGTCACCGAGGTCTCGGCGGCGCGCCAGCCCGATTCCGAGCCGATCTGGCTGAAGCCGACGGTCAGGCCCTTGAGATTGTCCTGCGCGATGGCGACGGACGTCAAAGCGGTAGCGAGGCCCGCCGCAATGGCGAGCTTGGTGAAAATGGTCACGATGTCCTCCCAAAAATGACCGTCGCGGCGTCTTCACCTGCGACGATGCCGTGGACGCTACATAAAGTATTATTATATGTAAATAGGGAAAATGCGGCCCCGGCAGCGCCGGATTTCCGGCCCGCTCCACCTCTTGCAATGCGACTTTGATCTTCAGGAATGGCAAACACTTACAGATTATCCTCTAGGCTTATGGGCAGTCGCGCCCGGATCGAGCTGAGGAACCGCATTTGATGGCATCCTGGCAGGCATTGGCCGGCAATTTCGCCGTCGTGGCCCTGTTTGCCTTTGGCTGGGGCCACATGCACTTCTGGCTGCGCGGCTTGCCCAATGGCGGCCGCAACGCCCTGTTCGGCGTGGCCATGGGCGCCGGCGCGGTCACCTCCATCGCGTTGGGAACGGAAATCCTGCCCGGCGTCATCATCGACCTGCGGGCCGCGCCGCTGGCTGTTTCAGCTTTTTTCGGCGGCCCGCTGGCAGCGATCATCTCCGTGGCGATTACCAGCATATGGCGCATAGCGGTGGGCGGGCCGGGCATTGCGGCGGGCCTGCTCATCATTCTTTTCGCCACGACGGTGGGACTGGCGGGGCGCGTCATATTGGGTCGCCACCAGATGACCAGCCTGCGCTGGCTGGTGCTGAGTTGCGTGATCGCGCTCGCTTCGGGCGCGCTGCTGCTCTGGCTGCTGAATTTCCTGCATGACGGCATCGGCATGAACCTGCTGCTGCCGGTCATGGTGCTCAACCTGCTGGCGACAAGTCTCGCCGGCCTCATCCTCTTCACCGCCGAGCGCATAGCGGCCGAGCGCGACCTTCTCGCCGCCGCCATCAGCCAGGTGCCCCACTACGCCTATGTCAAGAACCGCTACGGCATCTTCGTGGCGGTCAACCAGGCCTTTGCGCGCCTTAATGGCTATAGCTCGCCCTCGCAAATGGTGGGGGCGGATGAAGCCAAGCTGCCGCCGCCCGCCCATCCCAGCGCCCTGCTCGCCTCCGACCGCGACGTGATGGACAAAAGCGAGGCCTCGCGCTGCGTCGAGGACCGGCTGGAGGACAGCCAGGGGCATGTCCGCTGGCTGAGCACCAGCAAGACCCCGCTTTTTGGACCTGATGGCGCGCTGATCGGGGCGGTGGGAATTGGCTGGGACATCACCCGCGAGCGCACCATGCAGCAGGACCTGGCAGAGAACGGCAAAGTGCTGAGCCACGCGCTGACCGAAATGTCGGACGGTCTGGCGGTATTCGGCCATGACGGGCGGCTGCAATTCTGCAACACCCAATACCAGACGAGCTTCCCCCTCACCGGCCATCTGCGCAAGCCGGGCGCCTCCTATCGCACCATCCTGGAAGCCGTGATTGCCAGCGGCGAGCAGACGAACGCACCCACAAAGGACGTCCAGGCCTGGATCGACGCCATCTATGACAACCTCTTCAACGAGAGCGAGGCGGAGATCAATCTGGTCGACGGGCGCTGGCTTCAGGTGCGCACCCGTCCCACCAGCCAGGGCCGCACCATGGTGGTGGTGGCCGACGTCACTCGCATCAAGCAGACCGAGATGGAGCTGAAATCGGCCACCGACCGGTTCAGGCATCAGGCGCGCACCGACGGGCTGACCGACCTGCCCAATCGGCGCGCCTTCGATGCCGCGCTCGACACCGAGATCGCCCGCAGCGTGCGCAACGGCACCCCGCTCAGCCTGTTGCTCATCGATGTCGACCACTTCAAGGACTATAATGACTACTATGGCCATCCGGCCGGCGATGTCTGCCTGAAACAGGTGAGCCTGCAACTGCGCTCGGCCCTCAAGCGCCCGGCCGACCTCCCGGCCCGTTATGGCGGGGAGGAATTCGCCGCCATCCTTCCCGATACCGACGAGGACGGGGCCTATCTGGTGGCCGAGGGCTTCCGCAAGGCCATGGCCGCCTCGCGCCTGCCCCATGCGGCCTGCGAGCGCGGCATCCTGACCGTCAGCATCGGGGTGGCCACCTATATGCCCGACAATCTTCGGCGCAGCGCCGCCGAACTGATCGAAACGGCAGATGAAGCCCTTTATAGCGCCAAGGCCGCCGGGCGCGATCGCGTCTATGGGCGGCGGGTTTCCCCTCTTCGGCAGAAATACGCTCAGGATTAACGCCGGGCCTCGGCCGGCGCGGAATGGCCCGGAGGAACAGCGACCTTGACCGGGCGGTGGGGCGATTTGAACCAGTAAAAGGGCGCGACCAGCAATTCGCGAGCCGCGCGAAACGTCGCCAGCCCCATGAGCAGCCAATAAAAGGGCAGCAATATCTGACTGGGCAGCAGATGCAGCCTTCCCACCCGCATCAGGCCCAGCACGGTCATGGCCAGCGTACTGCCATAACCCAGGCCGAGAAGCGCCATGTAGTAGACACCCAGCGGCGAGCCGTCCCACCCCAGATGCCCGCCGAACCAAAGCCACACAAGCAGCGCGGCATAGGCGCAATGGAGCACCGGCGCCAGGATCATGCCCAGCACCAGCACCTGAAAGGCGAGAAAGCGCAGCGGCCCCATTTCGGCCAGCAGTCGTCCCGGATCGCGATTATGGACGATGAAGGTCTGCATCCAGCCCTTCATCCAGCGAGTGCGCTGGCCCAGCCAAGGGCGAAAATGGGTGGGGGCGGCTTCGTGGGTGGCTGCATCGAGCATCTCCACGCGCAGGCGCCGGCGTGCCAGCCGCATGCCCAGATCGGCGTCCTCGGTGACATTGAAGGCGTCCCAACCGCCCAGCCGGCGCAGCGCATCGATGCAGAAATGGTTGGAGGTTCCACCCAGCGGCACCGGCCAGCGCCAGCGCGTCAGGGCCGGGAGGAATACGCCAAAAAGGCTGGCATATTCGCCGGCGAAGAGCGCGGCCAACGGAGTGTCGCGGCCGTTGTCGATCACCAGCGGCGCCTGCAGGCACACGATATCGGGCTCTTCGCGGAACCGCAGCGCCGCCTTCCAGAGCTGGTCAGGCTCGGGCCTGTCCTCGGCATCGAACACCACGACATGCTGGCCCCGACAGAGCGGCAGGGCAAAATCGAGCGCCTTGGGCTTGGTGCGCGGAGCGGCATCGGGCACGGCCACGAGAGAGAATTGTGGATCGCCCAATTGCGCCCGCACCGCGGCCACCGTAGCCGCTGACTGGGCCTCGACCACGAATTTGATGTCGAGCCGGGCCGCCGGGTAGTCGCGCTATTATGTAGCAGTCACACCTAGGCGCTCATCGGCCTTCATATAAAGGCTTCCTTATGTGTTCGCAAAGTCGGCTCATAAGGCGAACAAACCCCTTCCCCGTTCTCCATACCCGTTGACGTTCGTAACGGAACGCTTTAACAGGGGAATCACGCGAAGGGGTTAACCATGAACTCGATCACACTCGAAACCATCCAGCGCCGCCGGGCCGAAGTTGGCAAACAGCTTTCGGACCTCGACGCCCTTAGGGCGGAACTTGAGTCCGAGCTTGGCGACCTAGCCGCGACCGAGAGGACATTCGCCCGCATGGGCGGGGCAGAACGCATTACGGCTAGCGCGCCAGTCGGGCAGCCGGAGGCGGTCGCTCGGGGCGATGCAACGAAACCTGCCACGACTACGGAAATGATTCTCCAGGTGTTCCGAGAAATGGGACGCGGTATGGAGCCGCGCGAAGTTACTGACGCCATCGAAGCCAAGGGCTGGGGGCCGGTGAACCGCGATGCCCTTCGCACCCGAATCTGGCACTTGGCGAAAGACAAGAAATTGGCGAAGG
>NZ_JAUCDN010000270.1:0-4385 GCF_034675085.1 Devosia sp. | reverse complement strand
TGCTTTCAGGCGTATGCCGGAATACCAGTACCGACAGAGTTACGACCGCCGCGACCATGACGCCCCCGACCGCCAGGGCTGCCGGCACAAAGCCGATAGCTGCGATCAGTGCGATCCACAGCGGTGAGAATATCACCCCGCCAAGGCTCGCACCGTTATAGGCCATGCCGAGCGCAGCCGGGCGGCGCAAGACGAACCAAGGGGCGATCAGCGCGTTCACTGCAGCCGCCCCCATGCCGACCCATCCCGCACCACTCGCCAGCACGGCCGCAAACAACTGCCAGGGCTCTGCCGCCAGTGCCCAGCCCGCGGCGCCAAGTCCCAGCAGCTCGGCGCCCAGCATGGTCACTCCGGGCACACCCAGAAGCGGATAGAGACCACCGGCACAGTAAAATGGTTCAATTCCACCAAAGGTTTCGGCTTTATTCAACCTGATGATGGTGGCGCTGACGCTTTCGTACATATCTCTGCGATTGAAAGATCCGGCATGCACGATCTCGTTGAGGGCCAAAAGATCGGCTACGATCTTGAGCGCGACAGCAAGTCAGGCAAAATGTCTGCCTGCAATCTGCAAGCGGCTTAATTTGCAGGGCTTTCGCGCCGTACAGCCCAAACATGACATGCGAAATCCAAAATCACCGGGTCGGGCATTTTTGTCCGGCTCTTTGTTTTCTGGCCTTCTGGCCTTCCGAAAGTGTGACCATGACCGAGACAATCAGTAAATCAAGACAACTGGCGGAAGTAGCTTTTGGAAAAACCCAGACCCAGTTTCTTGCCCGTCAACGTGCACTTAATGAGCACGATAGTATTACAACTGCGCGTGCGGAAAAGACGCTTCGGCTTCGCACTGCGCGGCTTGAAAAAACCCGGAGTGATATGCTCGCCGCTTCGGCAATTGATCAGCGGAAATGCGTGAAACAGGCCTGATGCGCGTTTACCTCCATCACACACGGCCATCCAATGAGAGAAAATGCGAAACAAAGAATTCTCTGACCGTCGCGGAAATGCCGCTACCGCCAAAGCAACCATGCTTGATGCTTTTCGCACGGCCCAAGCCACGGCCGCTCCAGAAAAGGCCGCAAAGCTGGCTCAACGTGTTGCCGTTGCGCAAGCCCGTGACCAGCGGCGCGCGCAACGCGAGCAAGTAAAGCGTGAAGAACAGCAGCAGCTGGAATCGGAGGCAGCAGCGCAGCGTGCGGCCAAGACGGCCGAGACTGAGCTTCGGAAATCCGCCATGGACGACCGTATTGCCCGGGTCGTGGCGGACGAGGTCGCCCGCAAGGCAGAGCGTGATCTGCGATATGCTAAGCGCAAGGCGGCTGCAATGGCCGCTGCCTGACCAAAACGGCGCGACAAAGCCCTAAGAGTGAGCATACAAATTCCCAACTTAGGGCGATGTTCATTTTCTCCGGCATTACTGGTCTTGCGCCGGGTGCCGGAGGATCCCCTTGATGCCCGGATGTCTGGTGCTCCAGGCTGCTTCGACTGCGATGCGGCGATGTCTTTAGATGACTTTCGCCCTCCCCGACGATTTTGCGCGATGACGCCTCGGCCACTTCGTACTCACGACGAACGGCAGGCAGGTCGCGCAGAGCTGTCGCGTCGCTTCAACCTTAGCGTGTCCGCGAGGCTGCCGCGAGCCTGGTTCCCATAGCCGTCACTCGGCGGCGAGAGTAAGGCTGGCAGGCCCGGACGCCTCCAGCGCCGAGGCCCCCAACCCTCCGGCCAGATACAGCGGCAAAAGCGCGTTGATCATCTCGGACGAGACATCCATTAGCAGGCTGGCGATCCGCAGCATCCAGATCGTTGCCGGGAATGGCGGGGCGCGAGGCCAGGCGGGTCTGTGCGGGGTTGGATTCGGTCATTGCGGTTTGATGCGCAGGGTTGGCGTCGGCGACCCATTCCGGTCGGAAATCCCATCGGCTATCCTCCGGCGGCGACGGGTATTCTCCTGCCTGTCATCAATCCGATATCTCACGCACGCAACGGTGTGCACAGTCTACGACAGGCAGGCAAGATGGCTGATCCCCCTACCCGGTCCATCGGCTCCATCGGCGAGGTCTTCGCCGCGTTCCTGAAACTGGGCGTGACATCCTTCGGTGGTCCGATCGCGCATCTGGGTTATTTCCGGGATGAATTCGTCCTGCGCCGAAGATGGCTGTCCGAAGCCGCCTATGCCGATCTGGTCGCGCTTTGCCAGTTTCTTCCCGGTCCGACATCCAGCCAGGTCGGGTTCGCGCTCGGTCTCATGCGGGCGGGTTGGGGTGGCGCATTGGCCGCCTTCATGGCATTCACGCTGCCCTCGGCCGTTTTCCTGATCATCCTCGCCCTGACCGCGACAAGCATCGAGGGGCCGCTGGCACAGGGGCTGCTGCATGGGCTCAAGATCGTGGCGGTGGCCATCGTTGCGCAGGCCGTGCTGGGGATGTCGCGCAGCCTTTGCCCGGACCGTGAGCGAGCCAGCATCGCCGTCGCGGCCGTGCTGCTGTTGGCCGTTGCACCCGGGTCGGTCGGAATGATGCTGGCCATCCTTTTTGGACCCGGTGCCGGCGCAGTTTTGCGGCGCGGACAGGTCGTCGACGAAACTCGGTCCTCCGTGCCGGTGCCAAAGGCTCTGGGAGCCGCCGCACTGGTGGCCTTTGCCACGCTGCTTGCAGCCCTGCCGGTCTTTGCCAGCCTGAACCAGGGGCTGGCCTTGGCCGACAGCTTTTACCGAGCAGGGGCGCTGGTGTTCGGTGGCGGCCACGTCGTCCTGCCGCTTCTTGAGGCAGAGACCGTTCAATCCGGCTGGGTCAGTGCGGGTACTTTCCTGACCGGCTATGGCGCAACACAAGCTGTGCCGGGCCCACTTTTCACCTTTGCTGCCTGGCTGGGAGCCAGCATGACACTGCCCCCGAATGGGGTCTTCGGCGCGGTCAATGACGTATCGGATAGAAGGCCCGAAAGCCCCGCGCCGACGATCCCTCCAAGACCAACCCCGCCGGTCAGGATGCCGATGGCCTGCCGCCGATTCCTCGGGTCCGAATGATCCGCTATGTATGCCATGGCGGCCGACAGGTTTCCTGCGGTCATTCCAAAAAGCGCGCGGGCGAGCACGATGAAAAAAACGTTAGGTGCGCTTGCAAGCAACAGAAGGCTAACGGCCCCGACGATCTGGCTCGCCAGAAGAATCCGCTTCCGGCCGAAATGATCGGAAAGCTGACCAAGGACGGGGGCGGCCGAAAACTGGCTGAAGGCTTCAGTCGCGATGACGATGCCGAGGACCAGCGGCGAGCCTCCCATTTCTCGAATATAGAAGGGCAGCACGGGCAAGACAGCCGCCATGCCCGCGGCATATATGCTGACGACCAGGAAGACCGGCAGTATCAACCGCCAGTCAAGCATCTTCGTCCCGCTGGTCATATCCTCCGGCAAGGAAGCGGCCGTCATCTCACACCCCTCCGGTATTCATGACAAAGACGGTGCGGCAGGTGCTGTCATCCAGCGGCCATGCCTGATCGAAATCGCAGAACGGCACCGGCTTGAAGGCAATCTTGAGATCGTTGGAGGAGGTCGCACGAAGAACCTCGTTGGTGATTTCGATCAGGCGAGGAACCGGAACACTACCGTTGCCGCTGCCCATTAGTTCGATCGCTGAAGCGCGCAGCACCGCACTTGGCAGGGTAATGTCCTGAGTGGCCACCGATCCCACCTGAACGAAGCGCATGGGCACTGCATCACGGCCTGCCTTGACGGCAGCGATCAGCAGGCATTCGGCGCTTTGGCCCCAGAGATAGTCGATCACGATATCGACGCCGCGGGCAAACTCCTGCATGAATCGGCGCTCAAGCTGCTCTCTATCCTCGCCGAGTTGGATTGTCACATCAGCGCCAAGCGCCTCTGCTTCGCCAAGAGCCTTGACGTTGCGGCCGGTGGCGATAATGCGGCCCGCGCCAAGCAGCCTGGCGATCTGGACCGCAAGCCTCCCCGAAGTGCCGGTGGCACCATTGATCAGCACCGTCTCGCCCGGTTTCAGCCGAGAGCGCTCGCTCAGCGCAGCCCAGGAGGACATGCCGGGATTGGCGATCGCAGCGGCGGTGAAGTCGTCAAGCCCCTCAGGCACGGGGACGCAAAGCCTTGCGTCCGCCACGATAAGGTCGGCCATACTTCCATAAGGCGGTCGCGGCAGGGCGAAATAGACTCGGCTGCCGTCTTCCAGCCGCCCCACGCCGTCGATACCGACCACGAAGGGAAACTGCTCACCGGCGTTGTAATGTGCGCCCGAGGCTCGGGCTTTGACGACATGGCTGATGGCAGCGGCGTTCACCTGAATCAGCTTTTCGCCTATGGATGCCACGGGAGCGGCGAGCTTTCCGAGAACGGGTGCCCGCCCGGCAGCAGAAACG
>NZ_JAUCDN010000269.1:0-4449 GCF_034675085.1 Devosia sp. | reverse complement strand
TGGCCTTGCGCCCGATCACGGCGTCGAGATGCTTGGGGGCGATGCCGAAGCCGGGGCGGACGCTGCGCACCGCATCGGCGGGTATCGCCTCGCCGGCCTTGACCGGCTTGACGAAATAGAGCGAGCGGCGAAACTTTACATTGCCGATTTCGCTGGATTTGCGGCCATAGTCGACTTGGCCCATGGCCTGCCAGGCGGTTTTGGCCGAGCGGCAGAGGTCTTCGAGGTCCGCCGGTTCGAGCGAGAAGCTGTCGTCGGGGCCGCCGCCATTGCGGTCGAGCGTGAAGTGCTTTTCGATGATGGAAGCCCCCAGCGCCACGCTGGCGGCGGCGGTGACATTGTCCAGCGTGTGGTCGGAAAGGCCGGTGACCACGCCGAAGCGCTGTTTCATGTCGGCCAGGGTGCGCAGATTATAGTCTTCGGCCGGCGCCGGATAGCCCGATACGCAATGCAGGATGGCCAACTCGGTGCAGCCGGCGCCGCGCGCCGCATCGATGGCCTCGGCGATTTCCTCGTCATCGGCCATGCCAGTGGAGATGATCATCGGCTTGCCGGTCCGGGCCGCATAGCGGATCAGCGGCAGGTCGACGGCTTCGAAGGAGGCGATCTTGTAGGCTGGGGCGCCCAGGTCTTCGAGCAGATCGATGGCGGTGGTGTCGAAGGGCGAGCTGAAGATGGTGATGCCCTCCTTGCGCGCATGCTCGAACATGGTCTTGTGCCAGTCCCAGGGGGTATGGGCCCACTCGTAAAGCTCGTACAGCGTGCGCCCGGCCCACAGGCCGTCCTTGATCTGGAAGTCGGGCAGGTCCGATTTCAGCGTCAGCGTATCGGCGGTATAGGTCTGGATCTTGACCGCGTCGGCGCCGGCGGCTTTGGCCCGCGAGATGATCTCCAGCGCCGTGTCGATATTGCCATTATGGTTGGCGGACATCTCGGCGATGATGTAGGGCGCGGCATCCTCGGCGATGCGGCGGCCGGCGATGGTGATGGCGCGCATGCTAGATTTTCTCCAGGGTTAGCTTGTAGCGGTGGCCGTGCAGCTCGAAAAATGCCGGAAAGCGCTGGGGGTCGCAGACGCGGATCAGGTCGAACTGCTCGGCGATGGATTTGTCGGGGTCGAGGCGGCTGTCCTCGGGGGTCCGCTGCCGATAATAGCTCGGCTCGACATCGCCGGCCTGCGGCGTGCCGGGATGAGTGCCGTAAAGCTCGAGCGCCCGGTCCATCAGAAGCAGTTCGGCGTCGAACAGGGTGGCGTTGATCTCGTCGGCCAGGAAATGGGGGGGAATGTCGAGCGTGAGCTTGGCCCAGATGGCGCCCGAATCCACCTTGTCCTCGGCTTCGAGCAGGCTCACCACGATCTGCCGGCCGCCTTCCACGATGGTCCAGATATGCGGACTCCAGCCCCGGCCCCGGGGCAGGTCACTGGCATGGATCACCAGCGTATTGGCAAATCGGGTGCGATGGGCGCGCGAGACCAGTTGCGTGCAGGAAATCAGAAAGAGAATGTCGCCCCCGTCCAGCTCTTCCACCCGTCGCAGCAGGGCGATGTCATGGTTGCCGGCATGACGGGCGATCCAGCGCTCCAGCCAGGCATTGACCGGATGGGCGGGGGAACTGCACAGGATGGCGATCTTCATGGCGCAGATATCTCCTGCATGGCCCGGGCGACGCGCATGGCTCCGCTGCCGTCCGTGATCTGCGCCGCCGCCTCGCTCAAGGCTAGCAGACCTTGGGGCGATTCGAGCAGGCCCAAGATGGCGGTGCGCAGGCGAGGGGCGAAATCGGCCTCTTCGGGCCGGCCCATGCTAATGGCCGCGCCGGCGGCGGAAAGCCCCCTGGCGATCTCGCGCTGATTGTCGGCGATGACCACCATCAGGCTGGGCAGGCCCAGGCAGCAGCGTTCCCAGGCGGTCGAGCCGGCCGCGCCGATCGCCAGGTCGGCCCGGGCCATGAGGCCGGCCATGTCGGTGACGTTGGTGTGCACCCGCGTGGGGTTGGGCATGGTGGCGGCGCGGGTCGTCACCGCGTCGCGCCAGGGGGCGGTGGCGCCCATTACCACGTCGATGCCGGTGGTGGCGGGCAGGGGCAGATCGGCCAGGCCGTCGAGAATGGCGCCGGTGACATTGCCCGCATCGACGCCGCCCAGCGTCACCAGAATGGTGTCGATGCGGGGCGCCGTGCGGCGTCGGGCGAGGCTGGCGGGCGCAGCCGCCGCGAATTCGGGCCGCAACAGTGCAAATTCTGCGCCGCACAGGATGCGCGCATCGGCTGGGACCAGCGGCAGATAGTCGGCCGCCGCGCGGCCGAAGGTCTGGTCGAGCAGCAGGCGGCAGTCATGCCTGCGGTCGGCCAGATCGTCGATGGCCATGACGCTTGCGCCGGCCCGGGTCATGGCGGCCTCGAAGCGGATATCGAGTGCATAATGGTCCACGACCACCCAGTCGATGCCGGCATCGGCGACCAGCGCGCTGAGATAGCCGGCTTCGTCCTGCCAATGGCCGCCCAGCCAGGCGGCATGGGCTGGCCCCTCGGTGTCCTCGCGCCCGGAAAGGGGCAGGGAATGAACCTGGAACCCGGCGGCCTCGATGGGAGCGATCAGATTGCCGGGATGGGCGCGGCAGGCAAAGGCGATTTTGGCGCCCCTGCCGGCAAGCACCCGCGCCAGGGTGAGGCACCGCATGACGTGGCCGGTGCCGATGGTCAGCGACGCATCGGCACGCAACAGCACCTTCATTCCGATGCGGCCCCCTTGATGGCGCGGAACATCAGCTCCGCCCGCGCCCAGTCCTCTGGCGTGTCGATGTCCACCACGCGCCATTCGGGCAGCACGATGGTCTTGCCATGGGTGTGCAGCGTCAGCCCGGCGAGCCAGGCGTCGCGCCGGCCCCAGTAGAATTGCCCGGCATCGTAGAAGCCCGGTTCGAGATCCTGGGTGCGGGTGGTGGCATATTCCGGGTGGAAGGGGCGTGTGGTGCCATCCTCGGCCCGGCGCAGCGCCCGCTGGATCGCGGCGGGAAAGGCCGCCACCGGAAACACGTAATCGGTGCCGCCCTGCAATAGCAGGTCCAGCCCGTTGCGCAGGTCTTCCGCCTCGAGCAGCGGCACGCCGGCATAGATGCAGCAGGCCTGCGCGACCGGGCCCTTCAGGGCCTCGAAGGCGGTGATGGCATGGGCGATCACCGGCACGGTGGGGGTAAAATCGTCCGACAGGTCGGCCGGGCGCATGAAGGGCACTTCCGCGCCGGTGGCGCGGGCGATCTCGGCGATGGCTTCGTCGTCGGTGGAGACGATCACATGATCGAAGACGCCGCTGGCCAGCGCCCCCTCGATGGCATAGGCGATCATCGGCTTGCCGGCGAAGGCCTTGATGTTCTTGCCCGGGATGCGCTTGCTGCCGCCGCGGGCGGGGATGACGGCAAGTTTGAGCCCGGGGCTAGACATCGAGCGCCGCCCGCAGCGTTTGGGCGACATGGGCCTGCTGGTCCTGCGTCATCCGGGGGAAGAGCGGCAGGGAAATGGCCTGCTCGTAATAGGCCACCGCCGCCGGGAAATCCTGCCGCCCGAAGCCCAGCCGCTCGTAATAGGGCTGGGTATGGATGGGGATATAATGCACGTTCACCCCGATATTGGCCCGCCGCAGCGCCTCGAAAACGGCGCGGCGGTCGGCGCTGGTGCGGCTTTTGTCGATTTCGATGGCGTAAAGATGCCAGGCCGATTGCCGGTCGGGGCCGCGATGGGGCAGTTTTACCGGCAGGTCGGCGAACAGGGTGTCATAGGCGTCGGCCAGGGCGACGCGGCGGGCCTGCATGGCGTCCAGACGCTGCAATTGCGACAGGCCCAGCGCTGCCTGCATGTCGGTGAGGCGGTAATTATACCCCAGATCGTGCTGCTCGTAATACCAGGGGCCGTCCGGCGTCCGCTCCAGCAGCGCCGGGTCGCGCGTCATGCCGTGCGAGCGCAGGCTGCGCAGCCGTGCGGCAAGCGCCTCGTCCTGCGTGGTCACCATCCCGCCCTCGGCGGTGGTGACGATCTTGACCGCATGGAAGCTGAACACCGTCGCATCGGCCCATTGGCTGCCGGTAGGCCGGCCCAGATAGCTGGCGCCGGTGGCGTGGGAGGCGTCCTCCAGGATGGCAAAGCCATAGCGATCGGCCAGGGCGCGCATTTCCTTCAGGTCGCAGGGCAGGCCAGCGAAATCCACCGGAATGACGATTTTGGGCAGCTTGCCGGCGGCTTCGGCCTGCTCCAGCCGTGCCGCCAGCGCTGGCACCGACATGTTGCGGGTGGCCGGGTCGATATCGACGAAATCGATGGAGGCGCCGCAATAGAGCACGCAATTGGCCGAGGCCAGGAAGCTGTTGGGGCTGGTCCATGCGATGTCGCCGGGGCCCAGGCCCAGCGCCAGGCAGGCGATGTGCAGGCCGGCGGTGGCATTGGAAACCGAGACGG
>NZ_JAUCDN010000268.1:0-4471 GCF_034675085.1 Devosia sp. | reverse complement strand
GGCACCTTGGGCAGCATGGCCTTGAGGATGAAGACATTGAGCCCCACCGGCGGCGTGATCATGCTGATCTCGACCACCAGCACCGTGACGATGCCCCACCAGACCAGGTCGAAGCCCAGCCCGGCGACGATGGGCGCCACCACCGGCACGGTGAGGAAGATCATCGCAAAGCCATCCATGAGGCACCCCAGAACCAGATAGAACGCCACCAGGCACAGGATGACCATCATCGGGCTCAATTCGAGCGAGTCGATGAAGCGCACGGTATTGCCGGGAATGCCGGAGAGATTGATGAACTGGTTGAGCACCAGCGCCCCCGCCGCCACCACGAAGATCATGCCGGAAATGCGGGCCGCCTCGTTGAGGCTTTCGGTGAAGACGCGCCAGGTGAGCTTGCGGCGGAAGAGCACGAAAAGAAAGGCGCCCCCGGCCCCGATGCCGCCCGCCTCGGTGGCGGTGAACCAGCCAGCGGTGAGCCCGACCATGATGAGGGCGAAGAGCAGCAGGATGCCCCACAGGCTTTTGAGCGAAGCCAGCTTTTCCGCCATGCTGAACCGCGGCCCTCTGGGCGCCCATTTCGGCACGACCACGGCGACGACTGCCATGACCGCGACATAGGCCAAAACCTGGATGACCCCCGGCAGCATGCCGGCGACGAAGAGCTTGCTGATGCTCTCCTGGGTAAGCAAGGCATAGATGATGAGAGCACCCGAGGGCGGAATGAGAATGCCCATCGTGCCGCCCGCGGCGACGGAGCCGGCCGAAAAGCCGGGATCGTACTGGGCCTTTTCCATTTCCGGCAGGGCGATCTTGGCCATGGTGGCCGCGGCGGCGGAGGAGGAGGCGCACATGGCCGAAAAGCCGCCACAGGCCACGATGGTCGCCATGCCCAGCCCGCCGCTATGGTGGCCCAGCCAGCGCCGGGCCGCCTCGAACATCTCATGGGCTAGGCCAGCCTTGACCACGAATACCCCCATCAGGATGAAGAGCGGCAGCACCGAGAATTGGTAGTTGAGCGCCAAATCCATGATCTGCTGTTCGGAGATGGCCAGGGCCGCGCCCAGACCGCGCGGATGCAGGGCCGCGATGCCGGCGGCGCCGGTGAACATCATCACGAAGCCCAGGGGCACGCGCGTGAAGGCGATGAGAGCCAGCAGGCTCCCGAAAACGAGAACAGAGACCAGCATCATTCGGCCTTGTCGTGATGAGAGGAGGATTGGACTTCGCGCCCGCGCAGGACATCCAGGGCGACCTGCGCCATGAACCAGGTGGCGATTGCCGTGAAGATGGCGGCGAGCAATACCCAGGGCGCCATGGGCAGAAGGAAATGAACGGAGAGCGTTCCGAAGCGCGCCAGCCGGTCCGCCTGATCGAAGATCATGTAGGTGAGCACGCCCAGCGACAGGAGCTCGACCAGGCAGGTGAAGTATTTCTCGATCCGGATGGCCAGTGGCCGGTAGAGGTCGGAGAGCAGGCCCACCCGGATATGGCTGTCGTCGCGCACCACCAGCGGCAGCGCCGCGAAGAAGAACAGCAGCAGCATGAGGCTCACATATTCCTCCGCGCCATCAAGCGGGTGGTTGAGCTTGCGCCCGATGACGTCGACAAAGGCGACAATCGTCATCAGGACGATGGCGATGCCGGCGACGAGCGAGGACAGTCTGGCGAGCCAGAGATTGATTTTGTCGATCATGGTACTCTCCGATTAGCGCCCCGCGCGGGCCTGCCGCGCGGGGCGTCGTCCGGCGGCCTATTGGGCGCCCAGCTCGCGCTCGAGAACGCTGCGGTAGAAACGGAGCACTTCGTCGGGGTTTTCCAACCCCTTGTCGGCGGCGCGCGTCTTCCAGTTGGCGATGGTGGCGCCCAGCGCCCCTTCGAACGAAGCCAGCGCCTCGCCCTGCGGCACGAAGGTTTCGATGGTTGACACCTTTTCGTCGAGCTCGTCTTCGGCCTCGTCGGCCGCCGCCCCCGTACGCCCCGGCAGGCCGTCGGCAGCGCGCAGCACCGCCGCCTGCTGGTCGGCATCCAGCTCGTTCCAGCGCTCATTGGAGATGAACACCGAGAAGGAGAGCGAGCCCAGGCCGCCCGGCACCTCGGTGATGCTGGTAACGCGATCGAGAATGCGGGCGCCGTCAGCCGATCCCGGCGTCATGATGATGGCGTCGACATTGCCCTTGGTGACATATTCCTGCAGGGCGGTGAATTCGGTGTTGATGGCCACCGCGCCCAGGGCCTTGGCCGTTTCGAACAACGCACCCGGTGGCGACCACAGCTTGACGCCGGCCAGATCGCTGGCACTCTGGATCTTGACGCCGGTGACCGAAAGCAGCTGGCGACCCGGCAGCACGTTTGTCGACAGAACCTTCACGCCCTTGAGCTCGTCGAAGGGCAGGAAATATTTGTTGTAGGTCTCCCAAAGGGCGATGGAGGCCGCGCGCGCCGAAGGCGAATTGAACGGCAGGTCGGCGATGCGGCTGAGCGCGACAAGCTGGGGCACGGCGCCGGACGAGACCAGCGCCATGTCGGCAATGCCGTCACGGACCATTTCATACTGGCGGTCCGAAGGTGCCAGCGTGCTGTCGGGAATGGTGATCTTGATGGAGCCGCCCGATTCCGCTTCGATCGCCTGGGCGAAGCCCTTGATGGCGACCTGGTACATCTCGTCATAGGGCTGCAGATAGCTGTTGAAGATCAGTTCGGTCTGGGCGCTGGCGAGGCTGGGCGAAAGCACCAGCAGCGAGGCCGCGAGAAGCGTGCGAATGGACATATATTCCTCCCATACAGTCCTCGGCTCAGGGCGGCCGATGAGACGTAGTTCATAGTGGAAAGCGGGCAAAATCCCCGCAACTCCGCACCGTCGAAAGTTTCACAATGCGAACACCAGGCGACTGCGAAACCCTCAGGCCGCCTTGGCGCGATGCACCAGATTGCGCGAGATCTCCTGCGCGGCGGCGCGCAGCATGGGGACGATCTGCGGCAGGCGCCCCTCGGGCAACCGGCTTTGCGGCGCAATGACGCTGAGCGCCGCCAGGGGCGCGCCGGCCATGTTGAGCACCGGCACGGCAATCGCCCGCCGATCGCGCGCAGTAATGCTGTCGGCGCATAGATATCCCTGCCGTCGCGCGGTCCGGATGCTGCCCAGAATGGTTTCGGGGGTGACGCTATAGGGCGTGAAGCGCGGCCCGTTCTCGCTCAGCAGCGCCTCGATCTTGCGCTCGGGCATATAGGCCATCATGGCGCGGCCGGCGACGCTGACGCCCAGGGGCCGGCGTGCGCCCACCGCCAGCGTGGTCACCTGCACCGGATAGGTGCCGAAACGCCTGTCGGCATAGATCGAGTCGTTGACGCTGGGCACGGCCAGGAACACCGAATCCCGAATGCTGGCCGACAACTCGTCGAGCATGGGCGCCGCCACCGCGGTGATGGGAAAGCGCTCGGCCGCGGCAAGGCCGAGCCAGGCCGCCTCGGCGCCGATGGTGTAGCGGCGGGTGCCCTGAACGCGTTCGACCACCCCCTCCATTTCCAGGGCATGAAGGATGCGGTGGGCAGTGGGGTGAGACAAGTTCAGCGCGGCGGCGATATCCACCAGCTTGAGCCCCTGCCGCGGGCTGCCCGCCAGAAGCCGCAACACCCCAAGGGAGCGCTGAATGCTCTGCGTTCCGGTTTCCTCCCGGCGCGCGCGCGGCCGGCTATCGGTATCGTTCATGACAAATTTCCTCCCTCTTTTTTTGGCGCCTCAAGCCGATGAACTGACGTCGAGCTGGGCTCCGCCCGAGGACAGCAGCAGCCTGGCCGTCAGATTGAGATGCGTGCTCAGCGCCGCGCAGGCCCGATCCGCGTCCCGCGCCAGGGCGAGATCGAGGATTTCGCGGTGCTCTGCATCGACGTCGCGCGCGCCGCGCGCATAGGGCAGGATCATGCGGCGATAGCGCTCGGCCTGCATGTAAAGCTGCTCGCGCAGACGCAGCCACCACACCGAATCGCAGGCAGCGATCAGGTCGTCGTGAAACTGGCCGTGAAGTCGGGTCCATTCGGGATTAGACAAATCCCCCACCATCTGGTCGGTGCGCGAAAGCTGATGCCATGTGCTGAGCAGCCGCCCCTCCCATTCCAGCGTGCCCAATTCGATGGCGCGGCGCAGGCAGCGGGTTTCGATATCGGTGCGTACCGCCGTGAGATCGAGCAGGTCGGCCGCGGAAACCGTGGCGACCAGGAAGCCCTTTTGCGGCTGCGCCGCCACCAGCCGATCCGAGGTCAGCCGCGACAGCGCCTCCCGCACCGCGCCGGCATTGACGCCGAACCGCTCCGCCAGCTGGTCGATGGCCAGTTTGCTGCCCGGCTTGTGTACGCCGTCCAGCAGCTCGGTCTTGAGCGTTTCATAAACTCTTGCGGTCTTGCTCTGGCTCATCGGCAGCCCTCCCTGCCTCCAGACTTCGCCAGAATCTCAAAATTGGCAAGTCAAAAATATTTT
>NZ_JAUCDN010000267.1:0-4475 GCF_034675085.1 Devosia sp. | reverse complement strand
TACTGGGTCAATTCCAGCTCGGGCCGGTTGGGCAGAATGTCGGGCGGATCATCCTCGCGGAACTGATCCTGATCCATCAGCGCCAGTTCTTCCTCGGCCGTCCGATCTTCTGGCACCACGCCGCCAGCCTTGAGGCGGTCGAACGCGGTTCGCCACGAAATGGCCGTGTCCTGCCAGGCCTTGACGATGGCAGCGATTTCCTGCGCTGAGAGCGTGTGATCGAAGAAATCAAGGTTCGGCGTGACCTTGACCTTTTCCGGGTCGGCGCCGATCCAGGCCGCAACGTTCTTGAGCGCCTTTTCCAGCCCCGAGGCCGAAGTCATGGCGATGCCCTTGAGCGTGGAATGCTGGCTGTCGAGCCGGACTCTCTTGGCCTCGCCGCTTTCGTTCGCGTTGCCCTTCTCCGCGAGCATCTGCGCGCCGAACATCACCGCCCGGTCATAGGCGGTCTTGATTTCAGTGTGCTGGGCCTCGGCCCCTGCCCCGGTGAATTCCAGGAACTCGCCTTTGCCGTCTTTGGGCAGCACCCAGATATTGGTCCCACCGATGCCCTGCCGCACCTGGCCGTTCTTGATCGCCTCCTGCGGATCATCATAGCCCGACACCATGGGCGTCGGCTCGGACGTGTAATGCAGCGTCTGCCGGAGATCGGCGTCGAGCTGATAGATCCTCACCGAGAGCTTGGCGAGGCCATAGAGCGGCACGTCATCCGGGTCGGGCGTCAGATCGTTCGAGCCGACAAAGACCATTGGGAGAAATCCCAATGGCCGCTGCTTTCGATCAGCCGCCTCGACGACTTCGCCAATCTCCCAGCCCTCTTTGCCTTTCGTCCAGACCCGGGCGCCGTAGCGGCCATCCTCAACGAAGCATTCGCGGTATTTCTCGACCGTTTCCCACTCGTTCGTTTCGCGGTCGCGGACATAGCCGCTTTCGTCCAGCACCACGAAATCAGCGACGTTTTCCTCGTCCTGATCCCAGTTGATGATGCTTTCCGCGATATAGCCGGCGAGATAGGGCGAGCCGTCCTTGGCAATGCCCGGAAGTAACCCATAGCGGCCCGTCAGCATCACCTCCGTGGCAATCCGCCGGTGAAGGGCTCCGAGGGTCAGCCCATCCCGCGTGGCCTTTTCGCGCAGTGGCTCCAATTCCGGCGGCAGCTTGATTTCTGCGGCCTGGTCGAGGATCGTTCCGACTGCGCCGCGCACTGTGAGGGCGACGAGATCGGGAAACTCAGCGCGGGCCTTGTAGGCGTCATACGCAGCCTGGGCCAAAGCACGATGTGACGTGCTTTCCATCAGAGCGGCCAGACCGTTCTTCATGGGCAGATATTTCTGCCCTGCACGTTTGATGTTGTCCTCGCCCTCGAAGGAATCCCGCATCAGCTCCCACGAGGGGGCGAAGGCGTCGTATTCCGGGTGCCGGACTGTGATGTCGAACGTCATAGGAACCCCGTGAATACGGTTGAGGCGGCGGGGCCGGCCTTGTTATCCAGAAGCGCATTGAACGCCCGGCTGGTGCTGTCCGCGTCGTCGTCGTGCGTAGCCTCGGGGAAGCCTTCCAAGGCCGTGAACCAGTCGTCATTCCAGGCACCGCGAAGGACCAGGACGTTGCCGGCCTCGGCCTGCGCCGAGAACGGAGAGAACCGCGTAACCTTGTCGCCGCTTTCCGGTGTTGCCCGAGCGGCAAACCCGCTGAGCAGCTTAATCAGATTGGTGACCTGCGATTTACCCGCCTGGCCCGGATCCTGCGGCAGCGAGATTTCAGTCTCACGCCCATCCTGCTCCGCCGTGTTTTTAATCAGCGTCTCGACGCCGTTGGGTGAGAGCCAGTCCTTGACGTGGTGCCCAACGATGTAGCGGCCATCCGGCAGCTTGCCGATCTTCGTGCCTGACGTACCGTCCGGGTCGTTGCCTTCCTTTTTCGGCGTTGCCGCCAAGTCCCACCCTCGCATCCACCGGACACCGGCGGGCACCGCATCCACCACTTGGCACCAGCCGCGCTGGAACAAGAGCCCGGCGGCCGGCCTGATCTTCCAGTTGCCACCGAGCAGCCGCTCCCGCTCCACCGTGGGCTGGGCCATGAGGTTGGCGAGGTAGCCCGGATCAGCCGCCATCAGCATGGCGTTGTCGCTCAACTTGGCGGGGATGAACGTCACCGACTTGGGCGGGATGGGCTCGCCGGTCAGCGGGTTGGTGTGGTGCTCCAATTCTTCGGGGCTGTCGCCCCATATGATCGTATCGCCGATGCGGACGAACCAGCGAAGGACGCCGGCCCTCTCCGGGATTGCAAAGCCCGTCTCCTGATCGATCCACCAGGCAATGAACTTGGCGACCCAGCTGTCCGCGTCGGGGTTGCAGGTTGCCCGGACATAAGGCCGGACACCGCACATCGAGCGGTTTCGGCTGAGCATGTACCAGAACTGCTTCTCGCTGAAATGCGTCAGCTCATCGAAGCACAAGAGCGGGATCTGTGATCCCTGCCAGTTGTAGATCGTCTTTTCGTGTTCGAGGTGGGCGAAGGCCACGCCGGCGCCCGATGGAAAGGTCCAGCTCAGGTCCGGGGCTGATCGCGGGTTCGCGCTCAGATGCGGATAGAGCTTTTCGCTTTCGTCCCACAGGCCGCCTTCATTGCGAACCTGGGTCAGATTGCGCCGGAAGAACACCGCGCCGAAGCCGGGATTGCCGATATGGCGCAGCGGCTCCATCAGCAAGGCCCAGGTTTTGCCTCCGCCGGCGGCGCCGCCGTAGATGGCAATATCAGCCGGCGACGACAGAAAGACCGATTGCGGACCCGGCTGCGGCCGAATGATCGTTGGGGCGCCCTGCCCCGGCTCAACTCCTGCCATTGTCGGGCAATTGGAAGATCGTCACCGGCGTCGTAACTGCCGGCAAATCCTTTCCATCCTTCCCGGTGAGCTCGCGGCGGTTCGTATAGGCATTGCCCATTTCTTCCGCCGCTTGTTTCAGCAGGGATGCGACCATGCCACTATTGCCGCGCTGCTCGTTGAGTGTGACCTGCGCTTCGAGCTTGCGGAGCCGCACCGCACGATGGCTGATGCCGATCTTGCTGGTATCCTCAAGGAAGGTCTTGCGGGTTTCCTCGAACAGGGCGCGCCACCTGGCCGCCAGCTTTGCACCAGCCTTCTTTGTCGGATCGTACCCTTCAACGGCTTGGCGAGTGATCGTCTCGCCAAATTCCGCCTTGACCGATGCTGCCACCACAGACGGGCTGTCGAAGCACGCGAGGCATTGAACGACGAACGTCTGCACCTCTATCGAAAGCTTGCCTTTTGCCATTGGTGTGTCAGGCTCCGGTCAGGGACAAAGGGCACTACAATGATCAAGACTATTGCGAGCACTGCATTTGTGCTCACATTTTTGCAGACACCAGCTCTCGCCTACTATTGCTCGGAGCCAAGCGCGCCGTATTGCGCAAGTCGCTATGACGAGTTCGACGATCAATGGGAATTCGATCGATGCAAGCGAGAAATGGAAAATTACCAATATGACGTCGAACGATACCTGGATTGCTTGAGCGATGAGGCGGACCAAACAATCTCGGAATATAACGACGCAGTGGCGAGCTTTAACCGCCGGGCACGCTAGGCAACCCGTAACCGGCACGTTCCGCATGCCTGTGCGATCTTCACGTCTGCGATCTGTGGACCGGCGTTTGCCGCATCGATCATGGCCTGCACGCCGGCGGCGCCGGCACCATAGCGGCGGATAACGCCCACAAACTCTTCAATGTCGTGCCCGCGCATAGCGAATATCGGCCGTCCGGTCTGCTTGCTGAACCGCGGCGCCCCGAATTCGTCTCGGTCCTGCGCGCAGTGGTAGAGCTCATGCTCGATCAGCGCACATGCCTCGGCATCACTGGCTTGCATCCACCATGATGCGTCCAGAGTGATGATGAAGTCCGGCACCTGGCCGAACCACTGCATCACCTGAAACTCTGCCCGGGCCCTGCTCCATTTGCCCATAGCCCCTTGCGGCGAGCCTGGCTCGGCCATGCCGATCACTCGCCGGCCGCGCTTGGCATTCTCCACATTGGTCCAGAGTGCACCGATATTGGCCGCCCGCAGATGTTCGTGCTCCTCGTTCTCCAAGGTCGCGCCTTCGTCAATGAAGGTGGCTCGCGCCCACTGAATGATTTCCGGCGCCGGCACGAACTGATCGCCGGTATCGAGATCGAATATCGCCCCTGGCGGCATTGGCCTGTTCATGCCACGCTCTCATGTCTGGAATTATGGGAAACTGGCATGTACACGAAGAATGGAAGACCCCTTCAAGTCTCAGGTGACGTCGTCTACAGCAAAAGCGGCCAGGTGGTTGGTCGGATCAATGGAAATCGGGTCATGAGCCCAAGTGGACGCTACGTAGGGACAATCGTCGGTAATCGCCTTGTTTATCGCTCAACCGATACTGCGGTGGTAGGAAGCCCTTTCGCCGTTGCCCGAAGCGCAGGTTCGGCAA
>NZ_JAUCDN010000266.1:0-4531 GCF_034675085.1 Devosia sp. | reverse complement strand
CGTGATCGACCGAATAGACGATGAGGCCCGTCGCGTCGGCACGGCCAGCGGTCCAGCGCCGGGCCAGCAGCATCAGCGCCAGGCTGTCGGCGCCACCGGAAACGGCCAGGGCGATGGTTTTCGCCCCGGCCACATCGGCAAAAAGAGCATCGAGCCCTTCCGCGCTGTCGAGATCGGGCATCAGGCGGGCGGACATTGCGCCTTGAACTTCTCCTCACCGAGCCGGGTGCGGAAATCGGCCTGCACGCTGGTATAGCGCCGGTCGATCTCGGCAAAGGTGCGGCAGGCGGTTTCCCGCTCCCCCGCCCCCGACAGCGACATGCCCAGCTTGAGCAACAGGTCGGGCGCGCGCGGGCTGTCCGGCGCTTTCTGGAAGGCGTTGAGCAGCACTTCGGCCGCCTCGTCATAGGCGGCGCGATAGATCAGCGCATCGCCCAGAAGGCTCGCCGCGTCCGGCTGGCGCGGATCGTCGGGATAGAGTTCGAGGAACTGGCTGAACTGATCCTCGGCAAAGGCATAATCGCCGCTCGACAGGGCCTCGTAGCCGGCGGTGAACTGCGCGTCGGCATCGGCATTGCCGGTGGCCTTGGCTGCCGGGTCATAGGTGAGGTTGAGCGGCTGGCCGGTGACCAGGTCCACCGCGCCGGCTGAGCCGGTGCCCACCAGCGGATCGGCCGAATCGCCCAGCTCGTCCATCGGCACCGAACCATCGTCGAAAGTGGGGTCGAACTCGGCTTCGCCGGGAAGCGGCCGCACCCCCTGCTCGGGAATATCGGTCATGGGCACATTGGATTCGTCGTCGGAACCGGGGCTCTGCGGCAACGCCTCGGGCCGCATCGCGCCGCCCGCTTGGGTTGCCGCCTCAGTTTTTCCCCCGGCACCGCCTTCCAGCGCCTGGAAGCGGAACTCATTGTCCTCGGCCATGCGGTTGACGATTTCCTGCATCTGGGTGAGCTGGAAGGTCAGCCCCTCGATCTGTCCGTTGAGCGAGCGGATCTGCTCCTCAAGCTGCTGGATGCGCACCATCAGCTGCGCCGCATCGCTCGACTGGGCCAGATGAATGCGCGCCGGTGCGGGCTCGGCGGCATTGCCCAGCCCGCCGGGCGGCAGCACCATGGGCGCGGCCAATGCCGGAAGGGAAAAACACAGGGCGAGGGCGCTGGCGCCCAGCGCACCCCGTCCCGCTCTCGAAACTGCCTTTAGCTGCAAGCGACGCCTCCTGAGGCTCGAACTGACACGGCATCACCATGATATGCCTTGCCCTCGCGATAAAGGCCAATTTTGGTCAAAAGAAAGCGCCCGGGCCGATTGACCGGCTCCGGGCGCTCTTGCCTCCAGTTTGCACTGGATGGGATAGGCTTTCCGGTTTGACGAAAAGCCGTTCTTTCTTACTGCACCACAGTGACGGCGCGGCGGTTCTGGCTCCAGCAGGAGATGTCGTTACAGATGGCCACCGGGCGCTCCTTGCCGAAGGACTGGCTGGTGATGCGCTGGCCGTTGACGCCGCGCGAGACGAGGTAGTTGACCACCACCGAGGCGCGGCGCGCGCCCAGGGCGATATTGTATTCGCGGGTGCCGCGCTCGTCGGCATGGCCTTCGATCATGATGCGGTAGTTCTGGTACTGGTTGAGCCAGGCGGCCTGCTTGTCCAGCGTGGCCATGGCCTCGGTGGTCAGCGAGCTGGAATCGGTGGTGAAGAACACGCGGTCGCCCACCGTCACCAGGAATTCCTGCTGGCTGCCGGGCGCCCCGCCGCCGGGGCCCAGATTGCCCACGCCGGTCGGCATGGTGTTGGGCGTGCGCGAACAGGCGGCGACGACGACGACGAAAAGCAGCATCGCGGCAGCGCGCAACGCAGTGTTGAGGGGTGCGGTGATGACCACGGGGAAGCTCCTGGAAGGCGAAAATCTTAGGCCAGGCATTTACCGCACTTAATCTTAAAGCCGGGTTTGCCAGCGTGGTTAATCTTTGCCTATTCGGGCCTGAATGTGGCGGGAATCTGGGCTTTTTTGTGATGATGCAATCGCGCCACAGGGGACGGAGCGGCGGCGTTAAGGTTAAGCGGGGCGGCTCTTCACCTCTCCCCCAAGGGAGAGGTGAAGACGGGCTTTACCGCCTCAGGCCCGACCAGGCGGGATCGGACGCATAGCTTTCGGTGGGGATGGTGAGCAGGTTGCGGCCCCAGATATCCACGCTCATCAGCTTCGGGCCGTCATTGCCGCCCGGATCCTGGAAGAACATGATGACGCGGCCATTGGGGGCCCAGGTCGGGCCTTCGGCATGAAAGCCGGTATAGAGCATGCGCTCGCCCGAGCCATCGGGGTTCATGATGCCGATATTGAACTGGCCGCCCGACTGCCGGGTAAAGGCGATCAGGTCTCCCTTGGGCGACCACACGGGGGTGGAATAGAGCCCCTGCCCGAAGCTGATGCGCTGGGCGTTGCCGCCGCCGGCGCCCATCATGTAGATCTGCGGCGAGCCGCCCCGGTCGCTCTCGAAGACGATGCGGCCGCCATCGGGCGAATAGGAGGGGCCGGTATCGATGGCCGCGCCCGAGGTGAGCTGCATCGGCTGCCCGCCGCCGGTGCCCACTGCATAGATATTGGTGGCGCCGCCCTGCTCGACCGAAAAGGCCACGGTGCCGCCATCGGGCGAAAAGCGCGGCGCGAAGGTCATGGCCCCGACATTGGCGAGGCGCTGCTGCCGGCCGGTGGACAATTGCAGAAGGTAGACCTGCGGATTGCCGTCGGCGAAATTCATATAGGTGACCATGTCGCCATTGGGCGAGAAGCGCGGCGTCAGCGCCATGGACGAGCCATCGGTGAGATACTGCACATTGGCGCCGTCCTGATCCATGATGGCGAGGCGCCGCGTGCGGTTGGCCTTGGGGCCGCTCTCGGCGCAATAGATGACGCGGGTGTCGAAATAGCCGGTGCCGCCGGCCAGCGCCTCGTAGATGGCGTCGGAAATGATATGGGCGACGCGGCGCGAGGAATTGGGATCGGTATTGTAGCTCTTGCCCACCACCTGGGCCGCCTGCTGGGTGTCCCAGACGCGCACCGAGGAAGAAATCTGCCCGCCGCGCTCCACCCCGCCCATCACCAGCGCATCGACATTGGCGGTGCGCCAGGTGGGGAAATCGGGGGTGGCGTTGACATCGCCCACCTTGACCGGCAGCGAGGCCGGATCGAGCGGCACGAACAGCCCCGAGCGGCGCAGATTGTTGCGCACGATCTCGGCGATCTCGCGCCCGAAGGCCGGATCGGACGAGGCGAAATCGGGAATGGCGATGGGCAGCGGCTGGAAATTGGCGCCCTCCACCACGATGCGCAACTGCGCCATGGTCATGGGCGTGGTGGCCAGAAGCGCCCCGCCGGCCAGACCGAGTTTGAGCGCATTGCGCCTGGTGATGAGAGTCATGTCATGTCTCCATTCTCGCCGCCGGCGACGATCTTGCCCGCCAGAACGGCAAATTCATAGGTCACGGCCGCAGTTCCACTTCGATCTGCCGCCACTCGTTATAAGCGTCGGCAGACAGCATTTCATAAGGCCCGCACTGGGTAACGGCGCGCTGCGCCGCCCGGGCGATCGCCCCGCCGGCCGGCGAGGGATCGGCCGAGACCACTCGCGTGCCCGCCACCGTGCGGTCCGGGTTCATCGACACGCTCAACGTGACGTTGAGACCACTATTGATATCGCTGGGCAACAGGTTCCAGCAGGTCTTGATGCGCGCCACCAGCCCGTCAATGGCCGACTGGCTGAGCCGCGCCGAAGTGCCGGTCGTATCGCCCAGGGTCGGGCTCCCGCCGCGTCCGGTGGTGCCGCCGGTGGTTCTATCATTGTTGATAATGGCAGAAATATCGTCGGCCAGCGCCGCATCGAGCTGCTTGTTGGGCTGGGGACGCGGCGCCTGCTGGGCGGCGGCGGCCGCTGTGCGGCGACGCTCCTCCTCCTCGCGCTTCTTGCGTTCGGCCTCGGCGAATTCCCGCCGTTTCTGCTCGAGATTGGAGGGACGCTGCGCCGGCTTGGGCGCCTGCACCGCCGGCGGCGCAGGCGTGGGATCGGGCTCGGGTTCCGGCTCGGGTTCCGGCTGCGGCGCGGGCGTCGGGGTCGGCGTGGGCGCCGGAGCGGGCCGCGTCTGGGGTGTGGGCGGCACCGGGGGCGCGGGCGCAGGCTCGGGAACCGGCTCGGGCTGCGGCTCCGGCGGTGGAGGCGGCTCGGGCGTAGGGGCCGGCTCGGGCTCGGGTGTGGGTTCGGGCTCCGGCTCGGGCACGGCCTCGGGGGCCGGAGCGGTATTGGTGACCGGGGCGGGCGTGGGAATATCGGCCGGCGAGGGCGTCACCTGGTCCTGTTCGGTATTGCCGGTGGGCTGGGCCAGCTCCGCCGGCTGGTCATCCTCGACGATGGAGGGCGTGTCGGTCTCGACGATCTGGCTGGTCAACTGCCCGGCGCGGATATTGGAATAGTCCTCGATGGGCACCAGCTCGACGGAAATGGATTCGACAACAGGCGTCATCGGTTCGGTCAGCCC
>NZ_JAUCDN010000265.1:0-4535 GCF_034675085.1 Devosia sp. | reverse complement strand
TCGGGCAAGGTCGGCCCCAGCCATGTGCTGGCCGCCATGGGCGTGGCGCCCGAGCTGGCCGAATGCGCGCTGCGCGTCAGCCTGGGCTGGAATTCCACCGGCGCGGACGTCGATGCGTTCCTTGCCGGTTACCGATCGATCCTTGAGCGCCAGCGGGCGCGGCAGGGACAGGCGGCCTAGCGCCGCCGCAGCAAGTTTAGACGGCTCCTGGCGACCTTGACTCGCCAATGGGCAAAAAGGAGAAGCCGAATGGATTACGACATCCCGACCCTCAAGGAGAACATTGATCGCGAGACCGTGGAATCGGTTCTGGCGCTCGATGTCGACAAATACAAATACGGCTTCGAGACCGATATCGAATCCGAGGTGGCCCCTGTCGGTCTCACCGAGGATACGATCCGTCTCATCTCCACCAAGAAGGACGAGCCGCAATGGATGCTGGACTGGCGCCTCGATGCGTTCCGCCGCTGGCAGACCATGGACGAGCCGAGCTGGGCCAAGGTCCACTATCCCAAGATCGATTTTCAGGCGATCAGCTATTATGCGGCGCCCAAGGCCTTCAAGGGCCCCAAGAGCCTGGACGAAGTCGATCCCGAGCTGCTGCGCACCTATGAAAAGCTGGGCATTCCGCTGAGCGAGCAGGCCATCCTGGCCGGCGTCGAAGGCGCGGGCGAGCCCAAGACGCCCTATTCGGGCAATGTGGCGGTCGACGCCGTATTCGACTCGGTTTCGGTGGTCACCACCTTCCGCGCCGAACTGGCCAAGGTGGGCATCATCTTCTGCTCGATCTCGGAAGCCATCCGCGAGCATCCCGAGCTGGTGCAGAAATATCTCGCCTCGGTGGTGCCGGTTTCGGACAATTACTTCGCCACGCTCAATTCGGCGGTCTTCACCGACGGCTCCTTTGTCTACATCCCCAAGGGCGTGCGCTGCCCGATGGAGCTGTCGACCTATTTCCGCATCAACGAGAAGAATACCGGCCAGTTCGAGCGCACGCTCATCATCGCCGAGCCCGACAGCTATGTGAGCTATCTGGAAGGCTGCACCGCCCCGACGCGCGACGAAAACCAGCTGCACGCCGCCGTGGTGGAACTGATCGCGCTCGACAATGCCGAGATCAAATATTCCACCGTCCAGAACTGGTATCCGGGCGACAAGGACGGCAAGGGCGGCATCTATAATTTCGTCACCAAGCGCGGCGACTGCCGGGGCAGGAATTCCAAGATTTCCTGGACCCAGGTGGAAACCGGCTCGGCCATCACCTGGAAATATCCCAGCTGCATCCTGCGCGGCGACGGCAGCCAGGGCGAATTCTATTCCATCGCCATTTCCAACGGCTACCAGCAGATCGACAGCGGCACCAAGATGATCCATCTGGGCAAGAACACCTCCAGCCGCATCATTTCCAAGGGCATCGCCGCCGGGTTCTCGGACAATACCTATCGCGGCCAGGTCTCGGCCCATGCCAAGGCCACCAATGCCCGCAACTTCACCCAGTGCGACAGCCTGCTGATCGGCGACAAATGCGGGGCCCACACCGTGCCCTATATCGAAAGCCGCAACGGCACGGCCGTGTTCGAGCACGAGGCGACCACCTCCAAGATCTCCGACGACCAGATGTTCTATTGCCAGGCGCGCGGGCTCGACGAGGAAGAGGCGGTGGCCCTGATCGTCAACGGCTTCGTGCGCGAAGTGCTCCAGCACCTGCCCATGGAATTCATGGTCGAATCCCAGAAGCTGATCGCCATCAGCCTCGAAGGCAGCGTCGGCTAATTCATCATCGTGACCCCGCCGGGCGGGCGCCTAGGGCGACCCCGGCTTTTGGAGACAGACATGACCACTCCCATTCTTGAAATCCGCAACCTGCATGCCCGCATCGAGGACCGCGAAATCCTCAAGGGCGTCAACCTCACCATCCCTGCCGGGCAGGTCCATGCCGTCATGGGCCGCAACGGCTCGGGCAAGTCGACGCTGAGCTATGTGCTGGCCGGCAAGGAGGACTATGAGATCACCGAGGGCGAAATCCTGCTCAATGGCGAGAGCATTCTCGACATGGAGCCGGCCGAGCGCGCCACCGCCGGCATTTTCCTGGCCTTCCAGTACCCGATCGAAATCCCCGGCGTCGCCACCATGACCTTCCTCAAGGCGGCCATGAACGCCCAGCGCAAGGCGCGCGGCGAGGGGGAATTGTCCACCCCCGATTTCATGCGCGCCATGAAGGAAGCCGGTTCGCTCCTCAATATCGACAGCGACATGCTCAAGCGCCCGCTCAATGTGGGGTTCTCGGGCGGCGAGAAGAAGCGCGCCGAGATCATGCAGATGGCGCTGCTCAAGCCCACGCTCTGCGTGCTCGACGAGACCGATTCCGGGCTCGACATCGACGCCTTGCAGGTGGTCGCCAAGGGCGTCAACGGCCTGCGCGCCGACAACCGCTCCATGCTGGTCATCACCCACTATCAGCGCCTGCTCAACCACATCGTGCCCGACGTGGTGCATGTGTTCTCGGACGGGCGCATCGTGGAGAGCGGCGACAAGGATCTGGCGCTTCAGCTCGAAGCCCGTGGCTATGCCGATTTCGACGGACAGGCGGCCTGACCCATGCGCTCAACCATGCCTGTTCGCCTCGGCCCCGCCGAGGATAGCCTGATCGCCCAGCTCAAGAGTGCCGGCGCCGACGCCGTTGCCGAACGCATCACCGTGGCCGGCCTGCCGACCCGCCGCGTCGAGAGCTATCACTATACCGACCTCAAGGCGCTGCTGCGCGCGGTGCCGCCGCTGGCCGGCGCCGCCAATGCGGCCAACCCGCCCTCGCTCGCCGTGCCCGGCGCCTATGTGCTGACCATCGTCAACGGTCGCGTGCAGGCCGCCGGCGCCGTTCCCGCCGGCCTGATCGTCGGCAAGACCGAGGGCGGCGTGCTCTCCACCCGCGACGATACCCTGGTGGGCATCAATAACGGGCTGGCGAGCGAAGCCCTGTCGCTGAGCGTGGAAAACGGCGTCGACACGGTGATCCAGATCGACCGGCGCATCGAGGGCGAGGCCGCCCATGCGGTCGATGCACTCAAGATCTTCGTCGCCGATGGCGCCTCGGTCACCATTCTGGAGACCTTCTCTGGCAGCGACGCGGCCCATATGGGCAACCACGCCACCTATATGGCTCTGGGCAAGAACAGCGCCGTCACCCATGTGACGCTCGACCTGTCGCCGTCAAAATCCTCGCATTTCGCCACCAACGAATATCGCCTGGCCGATGGGGCCCGGCTCAGGACGCTGGTCATCCATGCCGGGGCGGCGCTGGCGCGCACCCAGCTCTTCCCCATCCTGGCGGGAGCCGGCGCTCATGCCGATATCGGGGGGCTGAACCTGGCCTCCGATGGCCAGCACCTCGACATCACCATGGAATCGCACCACGCGGTGCCCCATACGTCCAGCCAGCCCCTGTTCAAGTCCATTACCCGCGGCCGTTCCAAGGCCGTGGTGCAGGGCAAGCTGGTGGTCGACCGCGACGCCCAGAAAACCGATGCGAAGTTCATGCATCAGGGGCTGATGCTCTCGGACGAGGCGGAAATCCTCTCCAAGCCCGAGCTGGAGATTTACGCCGACGACGTGGTGTGCGGCCATGGCTCCACCTGCGGCAAGCTAGACGAGGACTGGATGTTCTATCTCCTCAGTCGCGGCATTCCCCAGGCCGAGGCCGAAACCATGCTGGTGCGCGGCTTCATCGCCGAAGTGCTCGACCCGATCGAGGACGAGGCGCTCAACGAAGCCCTCAACACCGTCGTCGACGGCTGGCTGCTGTCGGGGAAATAATCCCCGGCCCGCGCCCTTTGCATCATGCTGCGTCGGCCAAGGCCGGCGCACCCCCGATCCTTGAGCGGGGAGAAGCGGGATCAGTGCCCGCCACGGGAATGAAAATGACCTTCGATCTCGAAAAAATCCGCGCCGATTTTCCGATCCTTTCGGAACAGATTCACGGCCATCGCCTGGTCTATCTGGACAGCGGCGCCTCGGCGCAGAAGCCGGTGCAGGTGCTCGACCGGATGGATCACGCCTTCCGGCACGAATATGCCAATGTGCATCGGGGCCTGCATACGCTGGCCAACCGCGCCACCGAAGCCTATGAGGGCGGCCGCGAGGCGGCGCGCAAATTCCTCAATGCCGGGCGCAGCGAGGAAATCGTCTTCACCCGCTCGGCCACCGAGGCGATCAACCTGGTGGCGCAATCCTTCGCCGGCCCGCGCATCGGGGAAGGCGACGAGATCGTCACCACCATCATGGAGCACCACTCCAATATCGTGCCCTGGCATTTCCACCGCGAGCGCAAGGGCGCGGTGATCCGCTGGGTGGATGTGCGCGAGGATGGCAGCTTCGACCTCGACGCCTTCGAGGCGGCGCTGAGCGAGCGCACCCGTATCGTGGCGGTTACCCATATGTCCAACGTGCTGGGCACGGTGACGCCGCTGCGCCAGATCATCGAACGCGCCCATGCCAGGGGCATCCCGGTGCTGGTCGATGGCAGCCAGGGCGCCGTGCAT
>NZ_JAUCDN010000264.1:0-4567 GCF_034675085.1 Devosia sp. | reverse complement strand
CCCGGATCGACATTGCGTCATCGGAGAAACCGGAAAATGAAAATCGCAACCATTCTGGGCTGCGCCCTTCCCGCGCTGGTGCTGCTGGGCCTGCCCGTCGGCGCGCAGGAGCTGGCCGCCGACGCGGCCCCGCCCGTTATCGATAGCGGCGACACCGCCTGGATGTTCGTCTCCAGCCTTCTCGTCATCATGATGAGCCTGCCGGGCGTGGCGCTGTTCTATGGCGGGCTGGTGCGGGCCAAGAACGTGCTGTCCATTCTCACCCAGGTCTTCGGGGCCTTTTCCGTCATCGCCCTGCTCTGGGTGGCCTATGGCTATTCGCTGGCCTTTTCGGAAGGGGCGGGGCTCTCCGCCTTTATCGGCGATTTCACCAACCTGTTCCTCGGCGCGATCGGCCCGGATACCGTCTCGGGCTCCATTCCCGAGCTGGCCTTCATCTTCTTCCAGCTCACCTTCGCCTGCATCACCGCGGCGCTGATCGTGGGCGGGATTGCCGAGCGCATGAAGTTCGGCGCCGTCATGGTCTTCCTGGTGCTCTGGTTCACCCTGGCCTATCTGCCCATCGCCCATATGGTCTGGGCCGGCTCGGGGCTGTTCTTCACCATGGGCGCGCTCGATTTCGCCGGCGGCACCGTGGTCCATATCAATTCCGGCGTTGCCGCGCTGGTCGCCGCCCTGGTGCTCGGGCCGCGCCGGGGCTATGGGCGCGAACCCATCGCCCCGCATAATCTGGTGCTCACCTATGTGGGGGCCTGCCTGCTCTGGGTCGGCTGGTTCGGCTTCAATGCCGGCTCGGCCCTGGCGGCAAACGGCCTCGCCGCCCAGGCCTTCCTCAATACCGTCACCGCGCCCGCCGCCGCCGGCATCGCCTGGGTGCTGGCCGAAAAGCTCAGCCATGGCCATGCCTCGGCTCTGGGCTTCGTTTCCGGCGCGGTCGCCGGGCTCGTCGCCATCACTCCCGCCGCCGGCTTCGCCGGCACCGCCGGGGCCATGGTGCTGGGCGGCGTGGCCGGGCTGGTCTGCTTCTGGGCCGTGGTCAGCCTCAAGCCGCTTCTGGGCTATGACGACAGTCTCGACGTCTTCGGCATTCACGGCATTGGCGGCATGGTGGGCGCATTGGGCACCGCCATCGTCGCCGCGCCGGCTTTGGGCGGGCTCGGGGCCGAGGGCTACGAAATGGGCGGACAATTGCTCACCCAGCTTCTGGCGGTGATCGTGGCCGTGCTCTGGTCGGGAGCGGCGGCCCTGGTCGCCATGCTGGTGGTGCGCCTCGCCTTCGGCGGCGCCCGCGTGTCCGAGCAGGCCGAAACCGATGGGCTCGACCTCTCCAGCCATGGCGAGCGCGCCTATAATTAAGCTTGGGCCGGCAGGTTTTCCTGCCGGCCCCGCCGCGCTGATCTCCATGGTTAGCCTTGGGTTAACCCCCAGCCCGTAGCATGGCGGCAATGATGGGCCCGGTCCCTGCCGGGCAGTATTGAGTTCGCCCATGTCCAGTTCTCCCTCCCCCGTGCTCGATGAAATCCGTCCGGTGCCCCAGCGCGCCAGGGCCGGTTCCTCCCGGTCCCTGCCCACGCCCCCGCCGGCGCTGGCGATCCGCATTCCGCTGCGGCTGGCTGGCCTCGTGATTCTGGGCCTGGTGGCGCTGGCGCTGGTGGCCATGGCCTCCTGGTCGGTGGACGATCCCAGCTTTACCTATGCCACCGCCAAGCCCGCCGCCAACTGGCTGGGCTTTCCCGGCGCGGCCATCGCCGACACCCTGTTCCAGGTATTCGGGCTGGGCGCGCTGGCGATGCTGGTGCCGCCCGCGCTCTGGGGCTGGGCCTTTGCCCGCCGCCGCAAGCCCAGCCATATGGGCCTGCGCGCCGCCGCCTGGATCGGGGCGAGCCTGCTGGTCTGCGGCGTCCTGGCCTTTGTCGCCATGCCCGAAAGCTGGCCCCTGCCCACCGGGCTGGGCGGGCTGGTCGGCAATGGCTTTTCGGCGCTGGCGCGCCTCGTCACCGGCGAGACACCCCAGGCCGTCACCGCCGTGCTCTTTGCCATCATCATCGCCATTCCGGCGCTGGCTGCCTTCTGGGTCGCCATGGGCCTGGGCACCGCCACGGCGCCCGCTCCGGCGCGCAAGGCTGCCGCCTCCGGCCGCGCCGCCGCCCCGGTGTCCGACGACGAGCCCGATTCCAATCCCGTGCTCGATATCGTGCTGGGCGCGCTGGTCCACACCTCCTATTCGCTGCGCACCGCCTTCCGCCGCGCCCGCGAGAGCCACGCCGCCCGCCGCGCCGCCGAACAGCAGGCCGAGGATTTCGAGGGCGTCGAGCCGAGCCTGGACGGCGCCCCCCTGCGCCGCGAGCCCTCGCTCGCCCCGGCCCAGCCGCGCCTGGATGCGCCGGTCGAGCCGGCCTTTGCCGCCTCGCGCGTCAATGCCGCCCCCGCCTATGACGATACCGAGATCGATTATCCCGACGAGGGCGAGGACGACGCCTATCCGGTAGCCGATGTCGCGCCGGCGCCCAGCCACCAGCAGCGCGGCGATTCGCGCTTCCATCCGGTCGATCCCACCAAGCCCCGCGTCGCGGCTCCCGCGCCGCGCCCGGTGCAGGGCCAGCGCGTGCTGCGCGAGGCGCAGGCCTCCTTCCTCGACGAGCCCGGCGGGTTCGAATTGCCCCCGCTCAGCCTGCTGGCCGAGCCGCGCCGCGCCGGTCCCTCGCCCGAGCACGCTCCCGAGCGCCTCGAGGCCATGGCCCGCAAGCTTGAGGAGGTGCTGGGCGATTTCGGCGTCAAGGGCGACATCATCAATGTCCGCCCCGGCCCGGTCGTCACCCTGTTCGAGCTGGAGCCCGCTCCCGGCATCAAGTCGAGCCGGGTGATTTCCCTGGCCGACGACATCGCCCGCTCGATGAGCGCCATTTCCGCCCGCGTCGCCGTGGTGCCGGGGCGCAACGCCATCGGCATCGAATTGCCCAATTCGACGCGCGAAACCGTCTATTTCCGCGAAATGCTGGCCTCGACCGATTTCGAGAAGATGAAGGGCAAGCTGCCCATCTGCCTGGGCAAGACCATTGGCGGCGAGCCGGTCATCGCCGATCTGGCGCGCATGCCGCATCTGCTCATCGCCGGCACCACCGGCTCGGGCAAGTCGGTGGGCATCAACACCTTCATCCTCTCGCTGCTCTACCAGATGACGCCCGAGCAGTGCCGCCTCATCATGATCGACCCCAAGATGCTGGAGCTTTCGATCTATGACGGCATTCCGCATCTGCTCACCCCCGTGGTCACCGATCCGCACAAGGCGGTGGTGGCGCTCAAATGGGCGGTGCGCGAGATGGAAGACCGCTATCGCAAGATGAGCAAGATCGGGGTGCGCAATATCGATGGCTTCAACCAGCGCGTCACCGAATCGCGCGCCAAGGGCGAAGTCATCACCCGCACCGTGCAGACCGGCTTTGATCGCGAAACCGGCGAGGCCATTTTCGAGTCGGAAGAATTCGATCTCGAGCCCTTGCCCTATATCGTCGTCGTGGTCGACGAAATGGCCGATCTGATGATGGTGGCCGGCAAGGATATCGAGGGCGCCATCCAGCGCCTCGCCCAGATGGCCCGCGCCGCCGGCATCCACATCATCACCGCCACCCAGCGGCCCTCGGTCGACGTCATCACCGGCACCATCAAGGCCAATTTCCCCACCCGCATCTCCTTCATGGTGACGTCCAAGATCGACAGCCGCACCATTCTGGGCGAGCAGGGGGCCGAACAGCTGCTGGGCAATGGCGACATGCTCTATATGGCCTCGGGCGGCCGCACCAAGCGCCTGCACGGCCCCTTCGTCTCCGACGCCGAGGTCGAGGCCGTGGTCTCCCATCTCAAGAGCCAGGGCGCGCCCGACTATCTCGATTCGGTCATCGAGGATGACGAGGAGGGCGGCGAATTCGGCGGCGAGGCCGGGGGCGACAGCTATGCCGGCTCGGGCGACGAGCTTTACGACAAGGCCGTCCATATCGTGCTCACTGACAAGAAGGCGTCCACCTCCTATGTGCAACGGCGTCTGGGCATCGGCTACAACAAGGCCGCCACCCTGATCGAGCGCATGGAACGCGAAGGCGTCATCTCCCCGGCCAACCACGCCGGCAAGCGCGAAATCCTCGTCGGCAACAATGCCGACGGCTATTGAGGGGTAACCTCGCGCGGCACCCCTCCCCCCTTGCGGGGAGAGATATCGCATATGGGCTGTGGCAAGATAGCGCCGCACCCGCCGGGCGGTACCTCCCCCTTGATGGGGGAGGTTAGGAGGGGGTGCCCAGAGCCCGAATAGAGGGGCTAAATGCCCCCACACCAAAACTTACAGCATGTCTCCCGAAAGTGGGAACCGGTTTCGGGATAAAGACATGCGCAAAAACAAAAGGCTAAAGCGCATGGAGCGAATCTGAAAGATCGCGACGCGCTTTAGGGCGCCCCTACCGCGTCACCAGCCTGGTCTTCTGCCGCCCATCCCCATCGAAATTCTCCGGGCTGAGCCAACGCTCATATTCCGCCCGCATCGCCGGCCATTCCCCGTCGATGATCGAGAACCACG
>NZ_JAUCDN010000263.1:0-4580 GCF_034675085.1 Devosia sp. | reverse complement strand
GGCAACAATTCTCTTGAAGGGTCTGGCGAATTGGGTAAGGCTCTGTCGTTCGGGCAGAGATGGAGCGCCTTCCGGTATTCATGACTGATGTAGCGACGACGAATGAGGCCGCCCCGCGGGGCGTCGTCGGCGATGTGGCCAAGCCGGCCAGATCGCCGTTTGCGACCGGACGGGGCAACCGGCCGTTGCGCGTGCTCGGCTTTGTCATCGTGTCCGCCTCGGTGCTGCTGTCCTCGGTGTCGTTCCTGATCCTGTCGGGCACCACCAGCATCGAGCCGTCGACGACGGTGTGGACGATCATCTGGATCGTTACCGGCATCCTGGTGTTGCTGGTGATCGCGCTGGTGGTGACCGAGGCGGTGCTGCTTATCCAGGCGCGGATCAGAGGGCAGGCCGGCGCCGGATTGCAGATCCGCATGGTCACCATGTTCGCGCTGGTGGCGGCGATTCCGGCGGCGCTGGTGGCGGTGGTTGCTACCATCGCCCTTAATCAGGGGTTGGACCTGTGGTTCTCCGAGCGTATCCGCTCAATGGTGGAGAGCTCTCGCCTGGTGGCCCGCTCCTACATGCTCGAACATGCGCAGGTGCTGCGGGACGATGTGATCTGGGTGGCTTCGGAACTGGAACAGGCGCGCAACACCTATACCGAGGACCCGACGCGCTATCAGCGTATCCTGACGGCCCTGGCGGTGACGCGCTCGCTGCCCTTCACCTCGCTGGTCAATGCCGAGGGCGAAACGCTGATGCGGGCGCAGATCGCGGTGCAGGGCGCCTATCCGCGCCTGCCTGATGGCATTACCGAGGGGCTGGTGGACGGCATTCCCGAGCCCATCGCCCCCGGCCGGCTCAACCTGGTGGGCTCCGTCATCAAACTGCGCGGCTATGAGGATATGTTCCTGTTCGTCGCCCGGCCGGTGGAGGCCGAGGTGCTCGAATATATGCAGCTCACCGACGAGAACATCACCGAATACCGCCAATATGCCTCCAACCGCCTGGTGTTCCAGATCACCTTCGCCATCATGTATGTGGGCCTGGCCGTGGTGGTGCTGCTGGCGGCGCTGTGGATCGGCATCGCGCTGGCCAACCGCTTCGTCGACCCCATCCGCAACCTGATGATCGCCTCGAACCGCGTGAGCCGGGGCGATCTGGACGTGCAAGTGCCGGTGCAGGAGGGCAGGGGGGACTTCCGCGACCTCTCCAACGGCTTCAACCGCATGACCCAGCAGCTCAAGAGCCAGCGCGAGGCGCTGCTGACGGCCAATGAGATGAATGAAAAGCGCCGGCAGTTCACCGAGGCGGTGGTGGAAGGGGTGTCGGCGGGAATCATCGGGCTCGATCCCTTCGGTTCGGTGACGCTGGTTAATGCGCGCGCCTGTGAAATGCTGGGCCGCAGCGAAATCGACCTCATGGGCGAGCGCATCGAGACCGCCATGCCCGAACTGGCCCCGACGCTGGAACGGGCCAGCTCGGCAAGGCGGGGCCAGGTGCGCGACCAGATCCAGCTCGGCAATGAAACCGACCGCCGCATCTATCAGGTGCAGTTGACGCGGGAAGGCTCTATTACCGAATCCAAGGGCTACGTGCTGACCTTCGATGACATCACCGAACTGGAATCGGCGCAGCGCACCAGCGCCTGGGCCGACGTGGCCCGCCGCATCGCCCATGAGATCAAGAACCCGCTGACGCCTATCCAGCTCTCGGCCGAGCGCCTGCGCCGCCGTTATGGCTCCAAGCTGGAGGACGACCGCGAAGTCTTCGATAAATGCATCAATACCATCGTGCGCCAGGTGGGCGATATCGGGCGCATGGTCGACGAGTTCTCCGCCTTCGCCCGAATGCCCGAGGCGGCGCCGGAAATGGCCGATCTCTCCGATACGGTGCGCCAGGCGGTGTTCCTGGAAAGCGTGCGCCTACCCGAAATCACCATCCACACCATCCTGCCGGACGAGCCGATCCTAGCCTGGTTCGACAACCGCCTGATCTCGCAGACGCTAACAAACATCATCAAAAATGCCGTGGAGGCTTTTGAAGGTGTTGAATTATCTGTGGATTGGTTCCCAACAATTACCGTCGAAGCACAGCGGGAAGGCAACCATGCCCGCGTTGCGGTTTCGGACAATGGCAAGGGCTGGCCCAGAGAGGGGCGGCAGCGCCTGCTCGAGCCCTATATGACCACGCGCGAAAAGGGCACCGGGCTCGGGCTGGCCATCGTCGCGCGCATCATCGAGCAGCATGGCGGCATCGTCGAGCTGATCGATGCAGAGCCCGATGCATCCGGGCGCGTTGGCGCATGCGTGACCTTCACGCTGCAATTGCAGCCCCCGAGCAAGAATCTGGAAGCGGCCTCCCCCGAAGGGACTGACCCGGCCGCGCAACAGGAGGGGCCGTCGCAATCCATGACGGCTCATGAATAATGGCACTCGACATCCTCATCATTGACGACGAAGACGACATCCGCGACCTCATCGCGGGCATTCTGGAGGACGAGGGCTTTGAAGCCCGGCAGGCCCACGATGCCGATAGCGGGCTCAACGAGATCGCCCGAAGGCGGCCGAGCCTGGTGTTTCTCGACATCTGGATGCAGGGCTCGCGCCTTGACGGCCTGCAACTGCTCGACGTGTTCCAGAGCCAGCATCCCGACATGCCGGTGGTGATGATCTCGGGGCATGGCAATGTGGAAACCGCGGTTTCGGCCATTCGGCGCGGGGCCTACGACTATATCGAAAAGCCGTTCAAGATCGACCGCCTGCTGCATGTGACGCAGCGCGCCATGGAGGCGACACGCCTGCGCAACGAGGTGGCCGAGCTCAAGGAGCGGTCATCCTCGAAAAGCGTGGAGCTGGTGGGCAGTTCGGCGGCGCTGCAACAGGTGCGCGCCACCATAGAGAAATCGGCGCCGACCAACTCGCGTATCTTCATTTCCGGCCCCTCGGGCGCCGGCAAGGGGCTGGTGGCGCGACTCATCCACCAGCGCAGCCCGCGCGCCGATGCTCCGCTGGTCGAGATCAACGCCTCGCTCTACGCGCCCGAGGAAGTGCCGGTAGTGCTGTTCGGCCGGGAAAGCCGCGAAAAGAACGGTATTCCCAAGGTGGAAGTAGGGGCGCTGGAAAAGGCGCATGGCGGCACGCTCTATCTTTCGGAAGTGACGACGCTGCCGCCCCAGACGCAGGCTGCGCTGCTGCGCACGCTGGTGGAAAATCGCTTTACCCGCGTCGGGGGCACCCAGGCCGTGCCCATCGATGTGCGCATCATTTCGGCCAGTTCGCAGAATGTGGCGGCGCTGATCGAGGCGGGTGAGTTCCGCTCCGATCTCTTTCACCGCCTCTCCATCGTGCCGCTGCCGCTGACCCCGCTCAAGGAGCGTCGCGAGGACGTGCCGCCGCTGGTCAATGTGTTCATCGAGCAGGTCTGCCGCATGCACAATCTGCAAAGGCTGGCGGTGGGCGAGGACGCCATTGCGGTGTTGCAGGCGCAGGAATGGCCCGGCAATGCGCGCCAGTTGCGCAATTCCATCGAGCGCCTGCTGATCCTGATGAAGGACCAGCAGCCCGAGGATGGCCTCATCACCGCCGCCATGCTGCCTTCCGACATCGGCGAGGTTCTCCCTACCGTGGGCGACACCGACGCTTCGGCACATCTGATGAGCCTGCCGCTGCGCGACGCGCGCGAAGTCTTCGAGCGGCAATATCTGCTCGCGCAGATCGAGCGTTTCGGCGGCAATATCTCGAAAACGGCCGAATTCGTCGGCATGGAACGCAGCGCGCTCCATCGCAAGATCAAGTCGCTGGGGCTGTGAAAATTCTCTTGTGCGGGGAGCCGCTTGCCATAGGCACGAAAAGTAATCTGTGCCATACTGCTTAATGTAAAATGAAGCCGTGCCGGCAGTGGACCGGCTCGCGGTTCGTTTCCTTACCGGCAGGAAACGCAACGACAACAGCGGCGGACAAAGCCGCGAAAAGAGGCCTGAATGCCCAGCGAAAAGCAACAAAATCTCCAGGATTCCTTCCTCAATCACGTCCGCAAGCAGAAGGTGCCGGTCACTATTTTCCTGGTGAACGGGGTCAAGCTGCAAGGCGTCATCACCTGGTTCGACAATTTCTGCCTGTTGTTGCGGCGGGACGCGCAGTCGCAACTGGTCTATAAGCACGCCATTTCGACCATCATGCCGGGCGCGCCGATCCAATTGTTCGATCCCGAGCAGAACAACGATAGCGACTGACCGCCATATGAGCGAAGATGACGGCGAAGCGGCCATCCCCACGGGTGGCCCGACGGCGTTCATAGACCAGCGCGCCCAGCCGGCGCGCGCCGCCGTCATCGTGCCCGATGTGCGGGGGCAGCACTCGCTGCATTCCATCGAGGCGCGCAAGGCCGAATTCGACGGGCTGGCCGGCTCGATCGGGCTCGACATCGTTTTTTCCGAAGTGGTGCGGGTGCGCGAGGTCAAGCCGGCGACCTTTATCGGGGGCGGTCATGTCGAGACGCTGGCGGCGCGCGTCAAGGCCGAGGATATCGACCTGCTGCTGGTGGATGCGGCGCTGAGCGCCATCCAGCAGCGCAATCTGGAGCGGGAACCCGGC
>NZ_JAUCDN010000262.1:0-4609 GCF_034675085.1 Devosia sp. | reverse complement strand
ACGACATCCCCGATGAGATGGTGGCGCAAGCCAACGCCAGGGCCGCGAGCACTTAAGGGCGGCGGCGTTTCCAATCCACCGGCGCCGCCGGGCTATCGCATATGGGTTGTGGCACGATAGCGCCGCATCCGCCGGGCGGTACCTCCCCCTTGACGGGGGAGGTTAGGAGGGGGTGTCGAGAGCCCGAATATAGGGGGCTAAACGCCCCCCACCCTTGATCCCTCCCCGTAAGGGGGAGGGGGCAGTCGCCCCAGCATCCAGCCCAATCCATCCCCCCTCAGGGGAGCCACTTCCGCCACGGGCTGTTAACCCCATCGTGACAATGTGACTGGACGAAGCAACCAAACGGCCGCAGGTCTGGCCCTTGTAACGCCCCAATGCCGGACATACATTCGGCACATCGCCGCGCGCTCCGGTGCGCGGACCTCTCCGGGACAGGATTGATGAACGGAAATTTCCGCAACTTCGCCATCTGGCTGGTCATTCTCTTCATGCTGATGGGCCTGTTCCAGGTCTTCCAGACTTCGACGCGTTCCATTTCGGTGTCCGACAAGAGCTATAGCCAGTTCGTCAGCGATATCGATGCGGGCAGCGTCACCAGCGTCACCATCACCAACAATGTGGTCGCCGGCATGCTGCGCGACGGCACGCGCTTCGAAACCGTGCTGCCAGATGGCGCCGACGTGATTTCGCGCCTGGAAAACAAGGGCGTCTCCATCACCGCCCGCGCGCCCGATACCAGCCCCTTCTGGTCGATCCTGCTCTCAAGCTGGCTGCCCTTCATCGTCATCATCGGGGTGTGGTTCTTCTTCATCCGCCAGATGCAGGGCGGGGGCAGGGGTGGCGCCATGGGCTTTGGCAAATCGCGCGCCAAGCTGCTCACCGAAACCCAGGGCAAGGTGACCTTCGAGGATGTCGCCGGTGTCGACGAGGCCAAGCAGGACCTTGAGGAAATCGTGGAATTCCTGCGCGATCCGGGCAAGTTCCAGCGGCTGGGCGGGCGCATTCCGCGCGGCGTGCTGCTGGTCGGCCCGCCGGGCACCGGCAAGACGCTGCTGGCCCGCTCGGTCGCCGGCGAGGCCAATGTGCCCTTCTTCACCATTTCGGGTTCGGACTTCGTTGAAATGTTCGTCGGCGTCGGCGCGTCCCGCGTCCGCGACATGTTCGAGCAGGCCAAGAAGAACGCGCCCTGCATCATCTTCATCGACGAAATCGACGCCGTCGGCCGCCAGCGCGGCGCCGGCCTCGGTGGCGGCAATGACGAGCGCGAGCAGACGCTGAACCAGCTTCTGGTCGAAATGGACGGGTTCGAGGCCAATGAGGGCATCATTCTCATCGCCGCCACCAACCGCCCCGACGTGCTCGATCCGGCGCTGCTGCGTCCGGGCCGTTTCGACCGCCAGGTCGTGGTGCCCAATCCCGACGTTTCGGGCCGCGAAAAGGTGCTCAAGGTTCACGTCCGCAAGGTGCCGCTGGCGCCCGACGTGGATCTGAAGGTCCTGGCCCGCGGCACGCCCGGCTTTTCCGGCGCCGATTTGATGAACCTCGTCAACGAGGCGGCGCTGATGGCGGCGCGGCGCAACAAGCGCTTCGTCACCCATCAGGAGTTCGAGGATGCCAAGGACAAGATCATGATGGGCGCCGAGCGCCGCACCATGGCCATGAGCGAGGACGAAAAGAAGCTCACCGCCTATCACGAGGCCGGCCATGCCATCATCGCGCTCAAGGTGGCGGGGATCGACCCCATCCACAAGGCGACGATCATTCCGCGCGGCCGCGCTTTGGGCATGGTGATGACCCTGCCCGAGAGCGACAGCTATTCCTTCTCGCGCGAAAAGGCTCTGGCGCGGCTGACCATGCTGTTCGGCGGCCGCGAGGCCGAGATCATCAAGTTCGGCCCCGAAAAGGTCACTTCCGGCGCTTCGGGCGACATCCAGATGGCGACCAATCTCGCCCGCTCGATGGTGATGGAATGGGGCATGAGCGAGAAGCTCGGCCGGGTGCGCTACAAGTCCAATGACCAGGAAGTGTTCCTGGGCCATTCGGTCACCCAGTCCCAGCATATGTCGGACGATACGGCCCGCATCATCGACCAGGAGGTGCGCAAGCTGATCGAGGATGGCGAATCCTCGGCCCGCGACATTCTCACCACCTATCACGACCAGTGGGAAGCCATCGCCCAGGCGCTGCTCGAATTCGAAACCCTGACCGGGGACGAACTGCGCGACCTGATGGACGGCAAGCAGCCGGTGCGTCCGGACGACAATGGCCCCGCCGCCCCCAAGGCCACCGGCGTGCCCTCGGCCGGCAAATCGGGCAGGAAGCGCCCCGATGCCCCGCCCGAGCCGGGCATGGAGCCCCAGCCTAACAATTAAGGCTGATGAAAATCATCCAGGGCCGCCGCAAGGCGGCCCTTTTGTATGATGGCGAATTCCGCTATTCCGCCCCAAAGTGATATTATCCGGCGCTTTAGAGCGTTTCCAGCAAAAGTGGAAACGGTTTTGCGGTTCGGAAACGCGACAAAACAAAGACTTGGATCCATTTTGCTGTTTCCCTGAAACAGCGAAATGGATCTGGCGAGGCAGGGGTAGAACAAATGGCACGCAAATATTTCGGCACCGATGGCATTCGGGGTCTGGCCAATGGCGAAAAGCTCACCCCTGAACTGGCGCTCAAGGTGGGCATGGCGGCGGGCGCCAAATTCGTGCGCGGCGATCATCGCAACCGCGTCGTCATCGGCAAGGATACCCGCCGCTCGGGCTATATGATCGAAAGCGCGCTCACCGCCGGCTTCACTGCCGTTGGCATGGATGTCTACCTGCTCGGGCCGATGCCCACCCCCGCCGTCGCCATGCTGACGCGCTCGCTGCGCGCCGATCTGGGCGTCATGATCTCGGCCTCGCACAATCCGTTCGACGACAATGGCATCAAGCTGTTCCGGCCCGATGGCTACAAGCTCAGCGACGAGGTGGAAGGGGAGATCGAGCGGCTGATCGACAGCGACATGTCGGCTCGTCTGGCCCATGGTCGCGAGATCGGCCGGGCGCATCGCGACGAGGAAGCGCGCACCCGCTACATCGAATATGCCAAGCGCACCTTGCCGCGCCATATCGACCTTGCCGGGCTGCGCGTCGTGCTCGATTGCGCCAATGGCGCCGCCTACAAGGTGGCGCCGGTCGCCTTGTGGGAGCTGGGCGCGGAGGTCTTCACCATCGGCGACAAGCCCGATGGCTTCAACATCAACGACAAGGTCGGCTCCACCGCCCCCGAGGCCGTGGTGGCCAAGGTGCGCGAGGTGCGCGCCGATATCGGCATCGCGCTCGATGGCGACGCCGACCGGGTCATCATCGTCGATGAAAAGGGCGAGGTGATCGATGGCGACCAGTTCATGGCGGTGATCGCCCAGAGCTGGATGGAGCGCGAAATGCTGGTGGGCGGGGGGATCGTCGCCACCATCATGTCCAATCTCGGACTGGAGCGCTATCTGGGCTCGCTGGGGCTGACGCTGGAGCGCACCCAGGTGGGCGACCGCTATGTGCTCGAGGCCATGCGCGCCAAGGGCTTCAATGTCGGCGGCGAGCAATCCGGCCACATCATTCTCTCCGATTTCACCACCACCGGCGACGGGCTGGTGGCGGCGCTGCAATTGATGGCCGTGCTCAAGCAGCAGGGGCGGCCGGTGTCCGAGATTTGCGCGCGCTTTGAAAAAGTGCCGCAGCTTTTGCGCAGCGTGAAGTTCAAGTCGGGCAAGCCGCTGGAGAACACCCATGTCATCCAGGCCATTGCCGACGGGCAGGCGCAATTGGGCAATGGCGGGCGGCTGGTGGTGCGCGCCTCGGGCACCGAGCCGGTCATCCGCGTCATGGGCGAGGCCGACGATGCGAGCCTGGTCAGCATCGTTGTTGCCCAGATCGAAGCAGCCATCCGCGACGTGGCTTAGGTTTGCCCTCTCGCCCCGGCCTTTTCCATCCACCACCTTGTCATTCCGGCGCAGGCCGGAATCCATGCTGAAGGTCCTCCCCCGGCTCCATGGCCTGTGGAAGCATGTGGATATGGATTCCGGCCTGCGCCGGAGTGACCTTGGGCAGGAACCGGAAAGCAAGTAAATCCTCAATTCCCAACAAAAATTTACTTGGCGTTAACTATAAATGCCCGGTTTTGGCGAAATCACGGTTAAATTTCTAGGTTAAATGAGCTTTAAGAAAATTGTCCGATATTGAGGTGCGCTCGACTGGTGTCGTGGCATTTCAAAGGACGTTTCTCATGCGTAAGCTCATTGCTGCATTGCTGGCAGCGGCAGCGGTCACGGGCCCGACACTGGCTGCCGACATGCCCTATTATCCGCCCATCGTGGATGTTCCCGATGTCAATTACGGGGTCCAGGGCTCCTTCTACCTGCGCGGCAGCGTGGGGCTGAACGCCCTCTGGGCCAAGGAAGTGAACCACCCCTCGGTTGTTCCCAATGTTTTCGCCATCGATGCCAATGGCACCGGGTATTCCTATGGCGTGGGTGCCGGTTACGAAACCGGCACGGGCCTGCGCTTCGATCTCACCGTGGACCGGCTCCACAATGATGGCATGAGCGCCACCGTGGGCGCCGGTGCCGTGG
>NZ_JAUCDN010000261.1:0-4616 GCF_034675085.1 Devosia sp. | reverse complement strand
AGCCTGGCGCTCCCAATTGGCCTTGAGGGTTTCGAGACTATCCTCTGCCGTCCCTAGCCTGACTAACTTGCCACGTTCCAATTGTATGCCCCATTTAAAAAATAATGCGTAGCTTTGTCGATGTAGACCTACCCGCTGGCGCGTCTGATTCCCATCCTATAGCTTCCAGCACTGCATCAGTTCAGCCTGGCTTGAATGGCCGCCATCATCCTCAGCCATTCCTCCCCCAACGCTCGGATCTTCTCAGTCTTCGTCGGGTGTGAATCTGCAATGCGCTCTAGCAGGTCGAGCTCGTCATGCATCAGGCCCATGTCCCAGACCGGCAGTTCGCCGCCGGCGATCATGGCCTTGTATTTGAACAACGTCCTGCGGCTGAGGATGATGCGCTGATCGGCTTCGGCGGGGGTCAACGTTCGTCCTCAATCTCCCCGATGGCCTTACCAGCAACCGTGATGTGCAGCATTCCGTCAATCTCGACCGCCAAGCCTCGGGACAGCAGGAACCCCACTAGCCCTTCATCCTCGCGGCCGTGCATGCTGTTCGTGGAAATGGCGCCCTGGGATAATCGGCGGAGCACGTGATAAATCTGGACCGGCACATATTCCAACTGTCCCTGAGTTGGAGCTATCTCCAATGCCTCCAGCACCGCATCTGCCTGGTCTAGATAACTCTCCCACATAGGCTTCCCCTCGAACTTGGTGTCTTCGGGATGTCCATCGAACCGGCATAGAGCGCGGGCGGCGAGTTCTCTGGCGGGCTTGGGCTTGCGGGTCATCTCCGGTCGTACTTCCCGACAACGCGGTGGCACGTTTGCCAGACTTGCCGGCTTTCCTTGAACTCGGAGGCTGGGTTCCACTGCTTCAGGGTCCATTCGCGGTCGTTGAAGCCTTCCAGCCATTTTACGATAGCTTCGGCGTCGTCGCCGTGCGGCGGCTGGTGGTAAAACACGTGGTGGAAGCCGCGTTCGGGTCGCTTGTTCGGGTTGATCAGGGCGATATCGTTCGGGAAGTAGGCCGGTATCATGCTGTCGCCGTCGATCAGCAGGCCATAGCCGCCCTTCACGCCTTGCAAGATGGATGGCATTTTCACGCGCTCGATCTCATCGAAGGTCACGATGATAAAGCCGTCGCCACCCTTGGCCCCGGCGTAGATCGGCAGCGTCTCGCCATCCCGAGACACGAGCTCGCGGCCTGGAATGATCGTCGGCTTGGATGCTGCTTTTTCTAGGTCGGGCCCGTCACCGGTTCCGTCGCGCAGCCACTCTTCACTCACCCCCAAAAAGCTCGCCAGCCCAGGAATTCGATAGCCGTCCGGCTTTGTGGTGTCGCCTTCCCATTGGGTCACGTTCACGCGCTCGATACCAAAGTGGTCCGCCACGTCCTTTTGGGTGACTTTGGGTCTGAGGGCGGTCCTGGCCGCGCGTATTCGGGCGCCGAGTGTTTTCATGCCCAGAAAGTAGCTGTCGCCTACCAAAGATGCACCTACCTACCCACTTGACTAAGTAGGTAGGATGCACCTACATTGGTGGCATGCTGAAAATTGTCGAAATCGCTGCAAAGAAGTCGGGCGGGATCGTTGCCCTCGCCAGTCAGTTGGGGGTCGCGCATCAGACGCTGTACTCGTGGCGGCAGATTCCGCCTGAGCGCGTGATCGACATGGAGCGCATCACCGGCATCTCCCGGCATGAGCTTCGCCCCGACCTTTCCCGCATCTTCGTTGAGCGCTCCGAAGCTTCCCCCTCTCCCCAGAGGGCAAGCGCATGAGCAAGCCTGAAGACATTCCGCAAGACATCTGGGATGCCGCCGCAATCGGCGCCGCACCGCTGGTAAAGCGGCAAGAGCTTATTGCGCGCGCCGTCATGGCTGAGCGGGAAGCCTGCGCTCATGCAGCATTCGACGCGGCAAAGGCTGCCCGATGCGGCGTTCTTCGTGCCCGTCAGATCGATGCCGCCATCCGCAATCGTGGTGAAGTGAACACCGCTCACACTTTCAAAAATCGTGAGGATTAGATGACCTACCCGTCGAATACGGACAGCGTTGCCCAGGACCAGTTGCGGGCGTTCATCGAGCGCATCGAGCGCATGGAAGAAGAAAAGGCAGCCATCGCCGCCGATATCAAGGAAATCTACGCCGAGGCCAAGGGCAACGGCTTCGATACGAAAATCCTCCGCATGGTGGTTCGCATCCGCAAGCAGGATGCCAATGAACGGATGGAGCAGCAGGCGTTGCTCGACATGTACCTCGGCGCGCTCGGCATGGTCGAAGCGCCGCCAGAGTACTGACCATGCGCCCCGGCTTCTTCGATCCTGCCCCTGTTCTTCGCGCAATGGTCGCCGGCCTCTCTCTGGTGGCTGCTGCTGCCTATGTCCTGCGACTGGCGGGGGCATTGTGATGAACCGCGCTCTTTTCACCGTCACGGTCTCCATGGCGCTCTGGGCGGTCATCATCGCCGGTGCCCTGGCTATCTGGTTTTGGTCGGGTGCGCTGTGATGGCCGCTGCCTCCACCATTCGACGCGACCGGGCAGGGGCCGCTTCCACGGCCATGGGCATTCCTGCCTGTTCATCGCTTTCCACCCTCAATGACAATGAGCCGGGGCCACGCGCGAGTGACGTGTCCCTCGCTGATCGCCATTTCCAGTTCGGCCGCCGTTCCTCCTCCTCGGCGCGCCGTAGGCCGGTGCGGGCCCTTTCCTCCCAGGCTGCTACCCGCACCGGCCACCCCATTCACGCGGTCAAGTTGTCGCTTGGCCTCGCTCATCATCTGCCGACGCACATGGTCTCTGAACTCCGGTGTCGTCGGGATTTCCATCATCGTCCTTTCCATTCGCTGACCTCGCACTGGCTCAAACAATGCCAGCAGGCGAGGACAAAAAATTGGGAATTCAGGACAAAACGGAGCCGCACGAAATGACGGTGGCTCTGTCTCATAACCTGCGTGAATTCGCCGGGCAGAAGTGGCCGACGATGAACCACAAGTGGCGCAAGGCGAAACTCGCCTCGATGCTCCGCATGAGCGAGCGCCGCGTCAGATCCATTTACGAGGCTGATCCCGCTGCCCGCATTCGTGCAGACGAGGCAGAGCGGATCGCGGCCCTGGTCCAGCAAGGAGAGGCCGAGGATGCGGCTCTATCGACACGTATTGCTGAGCTTGAGGCACAGGTTACCCGGCTCGTTGAGGCTCTGGCTAGCGACGAGATGGCGGGATCGGGCCTGGCTCCTCGCTTACCGGGCCGAACTGCTTTTGACCGGCGCGGACCTTCTCCGGGACGACGCTCGACAGATTGAACCAAAGGAGGACTGCAATGGCCACCAAGGCTGAAACCTATTCTCCCGGCGCACATACCGGCGCCGTTCGAGCCCTTCACGACGCCCGCCGCACCGAATTGCTGGCGCGTGATGAAGTTTTGGCCTCGGAAATCGCAGCGGCCCAGGCAGAACGCGACGACATCAATGAAGCGCTCCGCCTCATGTCGCCGCCGGTTGAGGCCGAAATCGTAGCCATGGCGGCGGAATAGCCATGACCCTCACCATTCAATTCATCTTTGGTTTTCTGGTGCTTGCCGGCCTTTACACCGCCGCCTGCATCTATTTCGGGAACGATATGTGATGGCGACTGCATCTGCACGCGGCCTTTTCCGCGCCACCGGCAATAAACCGAAGCCCGTCGCCGTCCAGATGCTCGACGGATCATTCGTGAAGTCCGTTTCTGGCCTTGAGCGCGAGAAGGATGATTTCTATCCCACGCCGCCGGATCCGACACGCGCGTTTCTCCACGCCGAAATTGATCGGCTGCGTGAGTTTGATGGGATCTGGGAGCCGAGCTGCGGCGATGGCGCCATGCTCAGGGAGATGCGCGCGCTCGGGCTCGAAACCTATGGCTCCGATCTGATCGACCGCGGCGGCGCCGCCGATGTTGTGCGTGACTTCTATAAGTTCCGCTATCCGGCATTCCCGGCCATCGTCACCAATCCACCCTTTCAAGAATGTGGCTGGGGAAACGGCAAGGCTCGCTGGCTCAAGCACGCGCTCGACGTTCTCGACGTTGAATATATGGCGCTGCTGCTCAATTGGTCCTGGCCCGGCGCTGGTGGGCTCGCACCGTTCTGGGCAGAGCATCCGCCGGCCCGCGTCTATCTCATGCGTTGGAAGATAGATTTTACGGGGCAGGGCGCGCCGCCGATGCTCAATGCATGGTTTGTCTGGGACAAGCAGCATCAGGGCGAAACCGTCCTGCGCATGCTCGACCGGAAGGACGCCCGCCAGCATGAACTTTTCGGAGGAGCCGCATGATGCGCATCTGGCCCTTCACCCGCAAACCCGAAGCTCTCCCTCACATCGTATTCAGTCGCTCCAAAGCCGCTGCACGAAAGCTCATGTCTTCCGATCAAGACAAGACGGCTCAGCTTGTTTCCGAGCTTTCGGCGGCAGGGAAGCATGTCCCTCAGTATTTCCGCCAGAAGGATGAAAGCCAATGAGCGGTGAAATCAACATCTGGGACATGAGCGAGGACCAGCGCCGCGCGGAAATCGCCAAGCGCGCTGCGTCCGGTGCCAGAAGGGCCCTTGGACTGCGCGACTATATCCGCGTGGAGCCCACGCCAAAGCCGATTTATCCGC
>NZ_JAUCDN010000260.1:0-4668 GCF_034675085.1 Devosia sp. | reverse complement strand
TGCCGCCCCAGGGCGAGCAGAATGCCCAGCGGGATGGAGCAGATGATGCCGACCAACGAGATGATCAGAGTGACCAGCAGGCCACCCCATTGTTCCGTGGGCACCGGCCGCAGGCCGAACGAGCCGCCATTGAGCAGATAGAAGCAGACGACGGGATAGGCCACGAAGAACAGCAGCGCATTGATGCGCTTGAAGGGCATTCTCGGGATCAGCAGCGGCACGATCAACAGCGCGCCCAGCGCGAAGACGATATTGGGCCGCCACAATTCATCGACGGGATAGAAGCCGTAGATGAAGAAGCCGACACGCGAGGCAATATAGGCCCAGCACGCCCCGGCGCCGGGCAGACGACAGGCCTCGACGGTTTCGCCTGGCGGCACGGCATGGCCGCCAAATGTCGTGGGGACGAGGAAGTTGAAGATGGGCGGCAACGCCCAGAGCAGGAATACCAGCGCCAGAAGACTGAAAACGGAATCCGACCAACTGGAAAAGAGGTTTTTGCGGGCCCAGAGAAGCGGTCCGGAAAGACGCACGGGCGCGGGGCGGGCCGGCTCGAGCTGGGATCGTACGAAGGAAATGGACATGATCGGCTCCTAGCGCTCCACCAGGGCCACGCGGCCATTGTACCAGTTCATGAACGCCGAAGTCAGCAGCGAGAAAGTGAGATAGACCAGCATGGTCATGCCGATCACCTCGATCGCCTTGCCCGTCTGGTTGAGCGTCGTGCCGGCGAAGACGTTGACCAGTTCGGGATAGCCTATAGCGGCGCCCAGCGATGAATTCTTGGTGAGGTTCAGATATTGGCTGGTCAGCGGGGGTATGATGACCCGCATGGCCTGGGGGATGATGACCAGCCTCAGCCTGTCGCCCTCCCGGAGCCCCAGCGATTGCGCGGCCTCGGTCTGCCCCCGGTTGACCGAGCGGATGCCGGCGCGGACGGTTTCGGCGATGAAGGCCGCCGTGTAGATGGAAAGTCCGAAGGCGAGCGCGACGAATTCGGGAGGAAGCTCAAGGCCCCCCCGGAAATTGAAGCGCTGCAATTCGGGATAGCTGAAGGTGATCACCGTGCCACTGACGATATAGGTCAGCGCCAAGATCAGCACGCCGGCGGCAATCGTGGTGATGAAAACCGGAAACCGCTGCCCAGTCCGTTCCAGCCGGCGCCGGGCCCAGATCTTCAGCCCGATACCAAAGGCGATTGCCAGGGCCAGGCCGATCCACATCCAGCCCGCCCGATCATCGAAAATCGGCTGCGGCACGAAGAAACCGCGCTGGTTGAGATAGGAGCCGAAGGGTAGCGCCAGGCTCTCGCGGACCGCCGGCATGGCCTTGAGCACGGCGAAATACCAGAAGAAGAGTTGGAGCAGCAGCGGGATATTGCGGATGATTTCCACATAGACCGTGGCGATGCGGGAAACCAGCCAGTTGGACGAGAGGCGCGCGATGCCGACGGTAAAGCCGATGATGGTGGCAAAGAAAATGCCGATGGCGGCCACCAGCAGCGTGTTGAGCAGGCCAACAACGAACGCCTCCCAATAATAGGAGGCACGATCAAACGGAATCAGCGAGAAGCTGACGGAAAAGCCGGCGGTGCGCCAGAGGAAGTCGAACCCGGTGGATTTATTCTGCGCAGCAAGGTTTTGCGCGGTGTTGATACCAATCCAGATGAAAAAGCAGATCACCCCGACGGCGACCAGGAACTGGTAGATGTAACCCCGGATCACCGGGTCATTGTAGAATGTCGTCTTCGGCGGTGCGCTGACGGGACTATCGATAACGGCCATCGTGCGTTTACACCCGATTGTTGTCGCTAAAGGCACTTCCGCGAAAGGAATGACCGCGCAATCGCGCACCCCGCCGACAGGCGGGAGGCAGGCGTCATTCACCTATTCAAAACGAAAGCTCAAAACCGAACCAGCGCCGCCCTGAGGGCAGCGCTGGCTTGACCGGTTAGCGGATCGGCGGGGCGTATTGCAGGCCGCCCTTGTTCCACAGGGCGTTGATGCCACGCTGCAGACCGATGGGGCTGCCTTCGCCCATATTGCGCTCGAAGGTCTCGCCGTAATTGCCGATATGCTTGACGATGCGATAGCCCCAATTGGCAGCCAGGCCGATGGGCGTGCCGAAATCGCCTTCCACGCCAAGCAGGCGCTTCACGGCCGGATTGTCCGAACCAAGCATCTCGTCGACATTGGCCTGGGTCACGCCAAGCTCTTCAGCCTCGAGCAGCGCGAAATAAACCCAGCGATTGATGTTGAACCATTGCGGATCGCCCTGGCGCACGGACGGCCCGAGCGGCTCCTTGGAAATGATTTCGGGCAGCAGGACATGATCGGACGGATTGGCGAATTTGGTGCGGTCCGAGGCGAGTTGCGAGCCATCCGAGGTCAGCACATCGCAACGGCCGTCTTCATAGGCCTTGAGCACTTCGGGCTTGTCGACGAAAACCACCGGGTTGAAATCGAGATTGTTGGTGGCGAAATAGTCTGCCGCGTTCAGCTCGGTCGTGGTGCCGGATTCGATGCAGATGGCAGCGCCATCCAGTTCGAGCGCGGAACTGATGCCATCGGCCTTGCGCACGAGGAACCCCTGGCCGTCATAAAACATCACGCCGGTAAAGGTGATGCCCAGATCGGTGTCGCGGCTCATGGTCCAGGTGGTGGTGCGCGAGAGAATGTCGATTTCACCGGAGGAAAGCGCGGCGAATCGCTCCTGCGAGGTCAGCGGGGTGTAGCGGACCTTGTCCGGATCATCGAAGATGGCCGCGGCGACAGCGCGACAGAAGTCCACCTCCAGACCCGACCAGTTGTTGTTGGCATCGGGCTGCGACATGCCGGGGACGCCGGAGGTCACACCGCATTGCACATAGCCCTTGGCTTTCACGTCATCGAGAATCGCGGCCTGAGCGCCGGTCGCCACGAGGCCGATAGAGGCCGCGAGAGCGAACGATACGAGCGTTTTCTGCATGGATTTGCCTTTGATTGTTTCCTGACCTTTTTATCCCGTGGCTCATCAGGCCTGCGCCAGCGTCCCCGGTGGCATCGCCGTCCTTGCCAGACGATCATGATGCGTTAAGCATGCAAGCGTCTATTGACCGTTGCGTCAAGGGCCGATGGTGAGTTGAGACAGTAAAGCTGTCTTTTATTTAGCCACAAAACTACATCTGAACTGTTTTTGAGCAGCGAGACTATCATGAATGACCACGAAAACGGCAGCGCCGCAGATCGATCCATTGAAACGGTGTTGACCCATGGCGGCCGCGATCCCGACCGGCAGTTCGGATTCGTCAATACGCCTGTCTATCGCGGCTCGACGGTGCTGTTCAAAAACCTCGATGCCATGGAGGCCCAGAGCCAGCCTTATCTCTATGGGCGCGCCGGCAATCCGACCACCGAGGGAGTGGAGGCGGTCATCACCGAATTGGAAGGCGCCTATCGCACCCAACTCGTGCCCTCGGGGCTGGCCGCGATCACGGTGGCGCTGCTTGCCTGCGTCAAGGCGGGCGATGATGTGCTGATTTCCGACAGCGCCTATGAGCCGGGCCGGGCGTTCGGTGACGGGTTCCTGGCCCGTATGGGCGTCTCCGTGCGCTATTACGATCCGCGGATCGGGGCGGGTCTGGCCGGGATGATGCAGCCCAACACCACCGCCGTATTAGCGGAAAGCCCAGGCTCGCTGACCTTCGAGGTGCAGGATATTCCGGCGCTGGCCAAGGCTGCCCATGCCGGGGGTGCGCGGCTGATCGTGGACAATAGCTGGGCAAGCCCGCTTTACCACCGGCCCCTGTCGCTGGGAGCCGATATCGTGGTGCATGCCGGCACCAAGATGTTCGTGGGCCATTCGGACGCTTTTGCCGGCACGATCTCGACCACGCGGGACGCCTGGTCGGATGTGGAGCGCACGCGCAAGCTGCTGGGCTTCTTCACCTCGGGCGACGATGCCTTTCTGGTGGCGCGCGGGTTGCGGACGCTCTCCATTCGCATGAAGGAGCATTACGAGCGGGCTCTGGCCATCGCCAGATGGCTGGAAGGGCAGGATGAGGTGGCGCAGGTGATTCACCCTGCCCTGCCCAGCCATCCCGACCATGCCCTGTGGCGGCGCGACTTCACCGGCGCGGGAAGCCTTTTCGCCCTGTTGCTGAAGCCGGCGCCGCGCGCCTCGGTGGCGGCGTTCGTCGACCACTTCCGCCTCTTTTCCATGGGCTTTTCCTGGGGCGGCTATGAAAGCCTCTGCATTCCGGTGAAGCTGGGCAAGAACCGCACGGCCAAGCCGTGGACGCAGGAAGGCAATCTCTTCCGCCTGCATATCGGCCTGGAAGGACTGGCCGATCTCAAGGCCGACCTGGGCGCGGCGTTGGAGCGCTATAGCCGATCGCGCTGAAACAGCGCGGGCAGCGCCACCAGGGGGCGGCGCACCACGTGGTGGTCGGGCTGGCTGGCGAATAGCCAGCCTTTGCCGGCGAAAAGATTGCGCACCAGATAGGCCCCCAGCATGCCCACCACGATGCCGGCAAAGACATCGGTGGGATAATGCGCGCCGACCGGCACCCGCGAGACAGCCACGACCAGGCCCAGCGTGGCAAAGAGCGGAAACAGGCGCGGCCAGAGAAAGCCGACGACGAAGGCCAGCGACAGGGCCGTGGCCGAATGGCCGGAGGGAAAGCTCTGG
>NZ_JAUCDN010000259.1:0-4687 GCF_034675085.1 Devosia sp. | reverse complement strand
TCGACCGCACCCGCCGGTCCGCCGCCGGCCGCACCGCCCATGAGATGGGCGCCCACATGGCGGGCGGCAATGCCGTGCTGCTCTTTGCCGAGGGTCAGTCGGACATCGGCACCCACGTGCTGCCCTTCCGCTCGGCCCTGGTCGGCGCCGCCCAGCACGCCATGCTCGACGCGGGCGCCAGCGAGGTGATGATCCAGCCTCTGACCATCGCCTATACCAGGCTCCAGGGCCTGCCGGTCGGCCGCACCGAGCGCTCGCTGATCGCCTGGATCAAGTCCAAGTCGGTCAAGCAGAATATCCGCGAGATCCTGGGCGGCCCGGTCAAGGACGTGACCGTGGCCTTCGGGACGCCCCGTCCGCTGCGCGACACCGACAATCGCAAGCTGGTGACCAAGGCGGCCGAAAACGACGTGCGCGCCATGCTGGTGGCGCTCAATCGCGGCCGCCCCCTGCCCGTTGCCGCCGAATAGGAACAATTTTACCCGGTAATGCTAACGCCAGCCCGGCTTTGGCGATTAACATTTCATTAGCTATCGTCTTTCTCGACAAGGAGATGACGATGGTCTGGAACATGCTTTTGATGTGGGCGGTGGTGATCGTCGCGCTGGTCTGGTTCGTCGGCAGCGAACGTCGGCGCCGGCGCGACGCCGATATTGCCCGTGCCGCTCGTTTTTATGCGCGGGCCCGGCCCCTGCCGCGCGAGCCCCAGGCGGAAGAGCCGCCGCTTCCCGCGCGACGCGCCGGTGGGCTGACCGAGCAGCAGCGCGCCTTTCTCACCACGCTGGCCGAAGTCAATCGCGCGCCCGAGCGCCCAGCCGCGCCCGCATCCGGTCGATGATCCGCGCGGCCCGCAGCATCAGGGCCATGTCGATATCGGCGTCGCTCATGGCGCTTGTGCCTTCGGCCCAGACGGGGATGACCAGCTCATGGGTCTGCTCCTCCCCGTCCCGGCTTTCCAGCAGCACCGCGCGCACGTGACCGGTGACGCGCCCGGCCAGGCGCGGATGGGCCTGCTTGTCGCGCACGCCGATATCGATGAGTTGTAGAATCATGAGGGCTCCCGGCCGAGCCCTTGTCACCCCACGATGTGGTCATCCGATGGCATAAGCTCCGGAGCGGTAATGAAAACCCCCGCTGCCGGTTCCTTCAAACCTTGACTGGATGGCTGACCCGCCCGGTATCGCCGAACACCTCGATATAGCGGGCGATCTCCTCGGGCGTTCCGGTAGCCTTGGCCGGATTGTCGCTCAGCTTGACCGCGGGGCGGCCATTGGCCTCGCTCACCTTGGCGACGATGGAGATCGGCGCGAGCCCGGGATTGGGCCCGTCGGGCGAGCAGCCCTCGAAATCATTGGTGAGGTTGGTGCCCCAGCCGAAGGCCATGCGCACCCGCCCGTCGAAATGCAGATAGGCTTCCTCGATCATGTCGACGTCGAGCCCGTCCGAAAAGATCAGCAGCTTGTCGCGCGGATCGCGCCCGCGCTCTTCCCAGAAGCTGATGATGCGCTCGCCCCCCTCGATGGCGGGAGCACTGTCGGGGCGGAAGCCGGTCCAGTCGGCCACCCAATCGGGCGCGTCGCGCAAAAAGGCGTCGGTGCCGAAGGCGTCGGGCAGGACGATCAGCAGATTGCCGCCATAATAGCTCTTCCAGTCCTGGAGCACGCGATAGGGCGCCTCGCGCAATTCCTCGTCCGAGCGGGCCAGCGCCGCCAGCACCATGGGCAATTCATGCGCATTGGTGCCCAGGGCCTCAAGGTCGGTATCCATGGCCAGCTTCACATTGGAGGTGCCGGTGAAATTTTCCCCGATCCCCTCCTTGAGCGCCTCCACGCACCAGCGCTGCCAGAGGAAGGAGTGGCGGCGGCGGGTGCCGAAGTCGGAAATCTTCAGATCGGGCAGCTTTTGCAGCCGCTCCACCTTTTCCCACATCTTGGCCTTGGCCCGGGCATAGAGCACGTCGAGCGTGAAGGGGCCGTAATGCTTCATGGCGGCGCGCGAGCGCAGTTCGTTGATGATGGCCAGCGCCGGGATTTCCCACATGGTGGTTTCCAGCCACAGCCCCGGAAACTCCAGGATGAACTGGCCGTCGCGCTTTTCCAGTCGGTATTCGGGAAGCTGGAAATTTTCCAGCCAGCGCAGGAAGGCGGGCTGGAAGATCTGCTTGGAGCCGTAGAAGGTGTTGCCGGCCAGCCAGATCATTTCCTTCTTGGAGACGCGCAGCGTGCGGCAATGGTCCAGTTGCGCGCGCAATTCGTCGATGTCGATCTCGTCGGTCAGGCGCACCGCCTTGGTGCGGTTGATGAGCGAGAAGGTGGCCTCGACCTTGGGATAGAGCCCCCAGATCATCTGCACCATGAGCAGCTTGTAGAAATCGGTATCGAGCAGGCTGCGCACGATCGGGTCGAGCTTGAAGGTGTGGTTGTACACCCTGCGGGCGATGTCGGTGTAAATTGCCATTTATGGTCTCACTGGGGCCGCATGGTTTTAGCCCGCCGGGATGGGCTTTGAAAGATGGGCGCCGGCGCTAGATCATTTCAGCGTTTCTATTAAACGGTGAAATGATCTAAGCTTTTGTTTTATCACGTTTCCGAACCGCAAAACCGTTTCCACTTTTGCTGGAAACGCGCTAATAGCCCGGCAGCACCGAGAAAATCCTCAGAGCGCTTTCGGGCAGGCTCACATCCTCGAGCCAATCGGGCAGCGTTCCGGCGGCGTAAAGCGCCGCGAAGCTGTCCGGCGCCAATTCGGGCAAGCCCCTGACCTCGGCCATGCCCGGGCACAGCACCACCAGCCCGATGCCGCGCTCCGCCAGGATCGCCCTGGCGGTGGCGATGGGCTCGTTGAAGAAGCGGAAGGTGTCGCGCACCCCCTGCTGGTTGCGGTGATAGGGCGCCGAAACCACCTCATGGGGCGTATAGAGCATCAGATGCGCGCCCAGGTCGATCGGGGTCATGATGCGCTCAGGCGGCAGCGCCGCCAGATCGGCGAAGGCTGCGGCGACGAGGCAGGCTTGCTTGCCCGCACCTTCCGCTTGCGATGCCGGCTTTTCGCCCGGCGCCAGCAGGGTGATGCCGGTGACCAGCAGCGACAGCACCACACCGGAAAAAGCCAGCCAGCTCAGCATCAGCGCCAGGGCATTGCCCAGCCGGGCGCGGGCCAGGTAGCGCCGGCGCAGACTGACGATCAGCCAGGCCGCCGCCGGCATGGCGGGCATGATGGCCAGCCGCGCCCCGCGCACCTGCGTCAGCATCACCAGCGCGGTGGCGAGGAGAAACACCAGCAGCACGGCCCATTCGGCCCGGCCCTCCTTTACTCGCGCCAGCCGCACGATGACCACCAGTGCCGCCAGCAATGCCGGAACGCCGACGGCGATGGCATAGGCGGGCAGTTCGACCAGGGTCGAAAGCCAGGGCCGCGCCTCCACGATGCCGGCGATCCAATGGCTTTGCAGCCAGGGGTCGAGCGCGCCATAGGGGCCGCCCAGGCATTGCGGATAGAGCGCGAGAATGAGGCCCAGCCCCAGCCCGCCCAGCAGGGCGAGAAGCACCAGTCGTTGCCAGGCGGCGCGGGGAGGCCGAATGAGGCTGGCCAGGGTAAAGCTCAGGGCCACCACCAGCGCCACCCCGACATAGACCGGCGAGATGACGTCGCAGGCCGGCTCCAGCCAGCGCCAGGGCGGGCGGAACAGGGCCAGATGCCCCATGGCGCCCAGGCCGAAAGCCAGCCCGAAGCCGCGCATGGCGCGGGCATGGATGGGCTCGGCCACCCAGAGCAGGCCCAGCGCCAGGATGGCGGCGGCGATGGCGGGCAGCGATTCGGTGGCAATGGCCAGCGCCGTCGCCGCCGGCAGCCCGCAGACGATCCCGGCGCGCGGGCGGCGCACGCTCTCCACCGCCGCCCAGGCCATGGCCAGGGTCAGCACGATGATGACATTGTGGTGGTCCACCCGGCCCGGGGTGAATTCGGCCAATATGGCCGGGCTCAGGATCGGCAGCACCAGCGCCGGCAGCACCCCTTCGGGGCCCACCAGGCGCTGCGTCAGCCCGGCGCTGATGAACAGCAGCGCGCCCAGCAGCGCCAGGGGCCAGACATAGCCGGCGCCGACCAGCGCCATGTCCGGCCCCAGAAAAGGCGTGAAAGCCATGACCAGCAGCGCCAGCGGCAGGTCCACCAGCCGCGACCAGTGCAGCTCCGCCCCCCAGGGCGTATTGAGGCGATGGGCGACCAGGTCGTACCAGTTCTGCCCGCCGAGAAAATCGCGCACCATCACCATGCGCATGGCGTCGTCCGTATCGGGAAAGAAGGGCTGCCCCGCCCGGCCCATCAGCGTGCGCACCACCAATATGGCCACGGCTGCAGCAAGGATGGCGGCCAGGAGGCGCCAGTCGATGCCGCGTCGGGACGGGCTCTGCTCGTTCACTTTTCTCTCTCCGCCCAGCCTGGCCTGCGCGGACCATGGCGCAGCCGGGTTAAAATGGGGTAGAAGCCGGGCGCGCCCGCGATGGCATTGCCAAGGCTGCGGCTGCGTCATAAATTACCAAGATATTTCTTGTTTAATTAGGGAATTGCCCGATGCCCGAGACCGTGGAAGGCCGCTGGTCCGAAATCTTCCAGCCGCGCTATGCCAGCGTCACGCTGATCCTGTGCCTGGGGGTCTCGCTTCTGGCCTTCAATTCCTTCGTCGCCA
>NZ_JAUCDN010000258.1:0-4711 GCF_034675085.1 Devosia sp. | reverse complement strand
GCCAAAGCCTTCGATCGCTGAGCCTGGATCGGAGGAGAATGATGATTGATCCCGAGCACAACCGGCTCTCGATCCGCCGCCAGTGCGAGCTGGTCTCGATCTCACGAGCGTCGTTCTATCGATGGCCGGCGGGCGGGAGCCCCGAGAACCTGGAACTAATACGCGTCATCGACGAGGCGTTCATGGAAATGCCCTGGTATGGCTCACGACAGATGGCGCAGCATCTGCGCCGCCAGGGCTGGTGCGTGGGCCGCAAGCGTGTCCAGCGGCTGATGCGCAAGATCGGCCTGTCGCCGATCTACCAACCCCCCAGGACCAGCGAGCCGCATCCGCGGCACCGCATCTATCCCTTCCTGCTTCGGCATCTGACGATTGGGCGGCCCGATCAGGAGTGGCGTCGGGCGGCGGCGTTGCTGCGCTGCCAGGTGCGAAGGTCGGTCTTGAGATTGGTGGTGGCATAGCCCCCGCCCACGCAAAGCCCGAACAGGCCCTCGGCCACCGGCTCGCTGGCGACGTCGAGATGAGCCAGATGGTCTTCCGGCCGGTCCTGGGTGACAAAGCCCAGCTCTTCCAGCCCGCTATTGTCGAAAAAGGGAGCGGCGCAATCGGCGGTGGCGAAAAGCGCGCGATGGCCGGGCTCCTGCCGCGCCAGCCCCAGAACCGCCAGCCGGGCGACGTCGCGGAAGCTGGTCCACATATGGGTGCAGCGCTCGTCGGTGACCGCCGGGCCGCAATTGCCGATGCGCAGTGACAGGGCGCTGAAGCCATGCGCATCGGCCAGATGCGCCACCGCCGCCTCGCCGAAAATCTTGCTCACCGCATACCAGCCATCGGGGCGGGGCGGATCGGTTTCGCGCACCAGATCGGTGCGTGGATAAAAGCCCCAGCCGTGATGGCTGCTGGCAAAGACGAAATGCGTGCCCCGGGCGGCGATGAAGGCGTCGAGCAGATGCACGAGGCCGCGGTAATTGCTCTCCAGCGTTTCCTCGAAGCTGATGGTGAAGCCATGCACGCAGGCAAGATGCACGACGCCGGTCACCCCTTCCATGGCCTCGGCCAGAAGCGTGGGATCGCCGAAATCACCGACAAAGGCGCGCTCGTTTTCGGCCAGATCGGGCGGCTGCACACGGTCGACAAGCACGATCTGGGTAAACTGGCGCGCCAGGAACGGCCTGATGCCGCTGCCCACCAGCCCGCCGGCGCCGGTGAGAAGGATTTTCTCGTGCTGAATGGTCATGATCTGTCCAAAAAAAGCTCGTGTCAGGAAGGAAAGGCGAAGGCGGCGACGGGCTCGGCCACGCCCTTGGCTGAGGGATGCAGCGCCAGGAGCCGCCCAGATTGCGGGGCGTTGCGCAGCGTTTCGCTGGAAAGGCCGGAGCGCGCGCTGGTGATGTAGAGGGTGGACAGGTCAGGCCCGCCAAAGGTGAGGCTGGTGGGCGTGGGCACCGGCAACGGCACCACGCGCTCGAACTCTCCGTCCTCGTCGAGCCGCACCACGCTCCAGCCATCATAGGCGCCGACCCAAAGCCGGTCGCTTTCATCCAGCGTCAGCCCCATGGGCGCGCCGGTGGCTTCGGGCAGGCGGCTGAATACGCGCTTGCGGCCATCTTCGGGGCTCATCAGGTAAATGGTATTGCGGGCTGGAACGGAGGCGTAAAGCGCCTTGCCGTCGCGGCTGACGGCGAGCCCGGCCACCTCCTCGCCCACTTCCCATACCGGCTCGGCCGGGCCCTCGGGGGTGAGCAGGCCGATGAAGGAGAGGTTGCGCTCGGGATTGTAATTGGCCACCCAGACGCGCCCCTGCGCATCGGTGCGCACGGCGCGGGCCTGGAACTGGGCGTCGAAGTGGATCTGCCGCTGGCCACCGTCGCGCTGCACCAGGATGGCGCCGCCCCGGGTCAGCAGCACGACGCCCTCGCGGTCGAGAAAGGCGCAATCGATGCGCCGGTCCAGCGTGTCGAGGGTGACGGCGGTGGGCGTGGCATCATACCAATGCACGGTAGGGCCGAGCTGGTCGATCCAGACCACCGCGCCCCGCGCATCATGCCAGAGGGCGGACGCCCCGCGAAACGCCTGGGCCGTGCCGATGGCGGTGGCGGGAGAAATGACATTGGCCGCCACGGCGCTGGTGCGGTTCAATTCCTGGGAAATGCGCTGGGTGGCCGCCGCGAGTTCGTAGCCGAGCTGTTCGGCCCGGTTGGGCGTGATGCGGAAGGTGGGGCCGGCCACGCTAATGGCGCCGATGGGCTGGCCCAGCCCATTGAGGATGGCGGCGCCGGCGCAGCGCGTCCCCTCGACGATCTCCTCATCGTCTATGGCAAAGCCGCGCGCACGGGCGATGTCGAGCTGGGCCAGCAATTGGGGAATGTCGGTAATGGTCTTGTCGGTGAATTTTTGCAGCGGCTGGGCCAGGAGCGCGGTGACCTGGGCGGGGCTGAGGTGGGACAGCATGGCCTTGCCCTGCGAGGTGCAGTGGATCGGCTTGGTAATGCCCAGCGCGGCGGCGGAACGATGCGGATGGGCGCCGTCGAACCGGCCCAGCGAGCGCATCTTGCCCTCATGCATCACCGCCAGATAGGAGGTTTCCCCGGTCATGTCGCGCAGGCGCCGCAATTCTCCGGCGGCCACCGAGACCAGATCGCTGGACGACCAGACATTCTGGGCCAGTTCGATCAGGTGAAAACCCAGCGAATAGGTCTGCTTTCCCGGATCCGTGCGCACCAGCCCCCGCGCCTGCAGGGCGGCGAGAATGCGGTAGAGCGTGGCGCGCGGCATGCCAGTGCGGCGGGCCAGATCGGTCGAATCAAGCCGTCCCGGCTCCTCCCCGATATGATCGAGCAGGTCGAACGCCTTTTGCAGCACCGCCGTGCCGGCCAGGGCCGGCTTTTTCGGGGATTCCAGGCTCCAATTGTCTTCGAGGGCGTCACCCCCCGGCGCCGTGGTCGCCGCCATGCTCTGTCCTCGCTGCGCGCCGGGGCGGCTCAGGTCGATTGCCAGGCCACGCGCCGGAAGGGAAGGATCTCGATATCCTTCCATACGCCCTGCTGGGAGTAAATCTCGTCGGCAATGAGCGCATCGAGCGCGGCCCGGTCGGGCACCTCGCACAAAACGATGGAGCCGATCATGCGGCCCTCCGTGTCGAGCATGGCCCCGCCATCGATGATGACGCCCTCGGCCTTGAGCGCATGGATGCGCTCCAGATGTACGGCGCGATTGGCGAGGCGCCTTTCCAGCGTGCCCGGCGCGGTGTCGTCGCGGGCGATGATGGTGAACTGCATGGCATCCTCAATCGAGTTTGGGGGCGGGAGAGGGCGGGGCCAGATGATAGCCGCGCTCTGCATAGTCGAAATCATGCAGCGCGTTGATTGGCTGGCTGCGATCCACCGGCGAGGCGTAATAGGCGCGGATTTCGCGGATATGGGTGATGTCGGCGTCGAAGATGTACCATTCGTCGCCGCGCAGCACCTGGCCGACGCCGGTCTTCCAATGCGTCCACTCGATCACCGCTTCCTGCCCGTCAGCCCCGGCCAGCACCTTCTCGATAGTCCAGCGCGAGCCCAGCGTCTTGACGCACCACACCCAACCATCGGCGATGGCCTCGGCGCCGCGCCAGGGCGCGCCGGGCAGGCCGAGTGGGAAATAATGCACCGCATCGGGGGTGAAGCAGGCGATCAGTTCCTCCCGGTCGGCGGCGTTGCAGGCGGCGAAATAGCGCCGGATCAGGGCCTCGGCCCGGGCGGCGGGGGACAGGGGGGCGCTCATTTGGTCACCGGGCGCGCGCGCCATTGCTCATATTCGCGCAGCGTTTCCTCATTGGGTGGATAGGTGCCCCAAAGGGGGGCGCCGGCATCGATCTTGGTGAAGAGGAATTTCTCGCGCAATTCCTGCTCGTGGCTTTCCTCGGCGACTTCCTCGGCAATGCCACGCGGAATCACCACCACGCCATCGGCATCGCCAACCACGATATCGCCCGGATAGACGGCGACTCCGGCGCAGCCAATGGGCAATTGCATGTCGGCGGCGCGGTGAAATGCCGGGCGCGTCGAGGCGGTGTTGGCGGCGCAGAAGGCCGGAAACGGCATGTGGGAAATCTCTGTGCCGTCGCGGAAGGCGCCATCGGTAACGGCGGCGGCCACGCCCTTGCGCAGCATGCGCGTCATCAGCATGTTGCCGGCCGAAGCGGCGCGCACATCGCTGCGGCTGTCGATGACCAGCACCTGGCCGGCCCCGATCGCCTCTACGGCCTCCCATTGCACATTGTCCTCGCCGCGCTTGTGCAGGTCGCCCAGATCCCAGTCGCGATCTTCGCGCGAGGGGATGAAGCGCAGCGTGAAGGCCTCGCCGGCAAAGGAGGCCGCGTTGGGATTGAGCGGCGTTAGGCCCACCAGGAATTGCTGGCGATAATTGCGCTTGAACAACTGCGTCGTGAGCGTTGCCGTGCTGCACGCCCTGAGCCTGTCGAGCACGCTCGCCGCGATCGGCTGGTCCACCTTTGTCACTCTCTCATACCTCCGAATACCCGGCTGTGGCCATCGGCATGGGGCAATCGGCATATTCTCACGAAATGAGATCAGGCGATGCGCCAATGGCGTTTCTCATCCTTAAGGACAGGCAAATCATACACCTGCCTTGGCGGTTCGACAGCCCTGAAGCGGGCGATAACAGGATCAGTTCTCATATTATGAGAGCAGGCGGAGAGGGGGACGTGGGT
>NZ_JAUCDN010000257.1:0-4723 GCF_034675085.1 Devosia sp. | reverse complement strand
ATCAAGGGGGAGGTGCCCCGCGGTGGGTGGGGCAACATGGTGCCAAAAACGCGGAGCAACACCTCCCCCTTGATGGGGGAGGCTGGGAGGGGGTGTGGAGAGCCACACTGTCAGGGAAGTCCCCCCGCGCAACAAGCCCAATGGTGACGCCCCCCGCGAATCCCGGCATCACTGCCCCATGACCCCGGACACCTTCCCCGCCGCCCTCGCCCACATCGTCAGCCGCTATCTGGACGAAACCGCCGCGCCCGGCGAATATCTTTCCCTGTTGTGCTGGCAGATGGAGCAGGGCCACCGGCTGGACCTGCGCACCACCCTGCCCGGCCATCTCACCACCAGCGCGGTGGTGCTTTCCCCCGATCATGCCCAGGTGCTGCTCATCGATCATGTCACCATCGGCCGCTGGCTCCAGCCCGGCGGTCATTACGAGCCCGCGCTCTTGTTCCATCTCTCGGCCATGCGCGAGGCGGTGGAGGAAACCGGCCTCGCCGGGCTTGTCCTGCATCCCTGGCACGAGGGGAGCGATCTGCCCTTCGTCATCGACAGCCACGACGTTCCCGGCAAGCCGGCGCGAAACGAGCCGCCCCATATCCATCACGATTTGCAATATCTGTTCCTGGCCGACCCCGCCCGGCCGCTCACCCCACAGCTCGATGAAGTCCATGCCGCCCAATGGCGCGACACCGCCGCCCTGGCCGACTTCGCCCCCAAGGTGCTGGCGCGGCTGCGCGGCGTTTGCGCCCCGGCCTGAGCCGGGCGCCTGGGGCGTTTCCAGGAAAAGTGGATACCGGTTTTCCGGTTCGGAAACGCGATAAAACTAACACTTAGAGCCCTGCTCGCGCCAGAATAGCCCCCAGGCCCGCCAGCGCCACCACCACTGCCCAGGGCGGCAGCTTCCAGTTGACCAGCGCCACGAAGCCCGCCACGGCCAGCACCAGATCGAGTGGTCCCCGTACCGCGCTGGTGAACACCGGATCGTAAAGCGCCGCGCCCAAAATGCCGACAACGGCGGCATTGACGCCGCGCAGGGCCGCCTGCCCCCAGAGCCGACGGCGGAGCCCGTTCCAGAAGGGCAGCACGCCCACCAGCAGCAACATGCCGGGCAGGAAGATCGCCGCCAGCGCGATGGCCGCGCCCACCGCCCCATTGGGCGGCGTCTGGCCGATGGCGCCCAGATAGGCGGCGAAGGTGAAGAGCGGACCCGGTACCGCTTGCGCGGCGCCATAGCCGGCCAGAAATCCGGCCTCGTCGACCCAGCCGCGCGCCACGGTTTCTGCATCCAGCAGCGGCAGCACCACATGGCCACCGCCAAAGACCAGCGCCCCCGCCCGGTAAAACCCATCGAACAGCGACAGGGCCTGATTATTGGCCAAGGCGGCCAGCATGGGCAGGCCGGCCAGCAGCAGCGCAAACCCGCCAAGGCAGAGCAGCCCCGTGGTTCGGCTCACATTGAACCGCATCTGCATTGCCCCCGGGGCGTTGCCCGTCCGGCATAGCGCCAGTCCCAGCCCGCCTCCGCCGGCGATGGCGAGCATCTGCCCACCCGCTCCGGCCAGCAGCAGGCAGGCGGCGGCCGCCAGCACGGCAATACCGGCCCGTTGTCGGTCGGGCGCGAGGCTGGGCGCCATGCCCCAAACCGCCTGCGCCACCACCGCCACGGCCACCAGCTTCAGCCCATGCACCACGCCATCCGCCAGGGGGCCGTCGAGCACCGGCCGCAGCAGCGCAAAGGCCAGCAGCAGCAATGCCGATGGCAGGGTAAACCCGGCCCAGGCCGCCAGCGCGCCGGTCCATCCGGCCCGCCACAGCCCGATGGCGAACCCCACCTGGCTCGATGCAGGGCCGGGTAGAAACTGGCATAGCGCCACCAGATCGGCATAATCGGCCTCGCTCAGCCAGCCCCGGCGCTGGACGAATTCGGTGCGGAAATAGCCCAGATGCGCCACCGGCCCGCCAAAGGCGGTCAGCCCCAGCTTCAGAAAGGCCCTGAACACCGTCCCCGTGCCGCCCATGCCACCCCCACCGATCCGCTTTTCCAACCGGGACCTATGCACCCCGCATGACGGAATGACGACACTTCGAGCCGTCCTGCAGGGCAAATCGCTCCAGTGGAGCGATTTGAGGCGAGAAGGCGCCCCTATGTAGCAAACACACCAAAAACATAATAAATTCAATTAATTAGCTATGGTATACTGGCAGACCCAACCGTTGCCAAGAGCCATTCATGCATGCAACGCGCCCGCACCGAAGCCTTTGAACACACCATTTCCGGCCTGCTCACAAAGCGATCCGAACTTTTTGGAGAGGCGGAGAAACTTCGGCAAAAGCTGGCTGAAATTCATAATGATATAGGTGCCGTGGATCGGGCCCTATCCATCTGCGGCTATGAAGGCGATTTAGCCGCCGACACCCCGCCAGTTAAGCGCACTATCGTCTTCGCTCGTAATGAATTGACTCGATCTATCATTGCAATCTTGAAGCAGGCGACAGAACCAATGTCAGCCATGGAAATTGCGCATGAGATTGTCGGATTGCGAGGCGAGGATGCAAACGACAAAAAGTATCTTGCCGACCTTAAAAAGCGCGTCGGCGCTGCGCTAAGGTCGATGCGTTCCGATGGCTTTTTGCAGTCGGAAGCGGAAAAACAGGGCATATTGCTCTGGAAGATAAGAAAAGTCAAGTAATATTGAGAATTTACTTGACTTTTTAGTTTATTTGTGCTATTCTTCCGGCCTTCTCCAGTGAATATGGAGTTTATCGCTTAGGGGAATTAATTCATTAAATGAAATTTCAACATAAGAATTATTGCCATTACCCAAATCCAGCAAAGTTGGACTTTCCAATTGAAGGCATTGGTCAAAATCAGCTGGATCATGAAGCTGAATCTCAGCTTCTAGCCACTTCCCGCGACGGTACAGAGTGGAAGGGCGAATATGCAGAACATATGAGACAGATATGGGATTGGCTTTGCTCCCTTCAGCATACAAAGAGCCCTCTCCAGTAGCTTCTAGGTTCGAACGATCCACTTCCATTATTATCTCCCGTCAACATTCTTAGCTACAATCATGCGTTTATCATGCCGTGAGCAAGTGATTAAAACCGATCCTCCGGACATTGGGAAGATTTGGTTTTGCGAGCGGTAAGTCTACAGAGCACCAAAGCGCCCCGTAGTGTGAGTCAGGGCAACGCAATTTGTGGATATTGGCTCAATCGCTTTTTGTCACGATCATGCGCCCATCAGGCCGTGAACATGTGATCATGACCGACCCATCGGAGGTCAGAAATTTTACCATACGCAATTCGTTTGTTTCTGCGATGTTGATTGGCGCTTGGCCGAGTTGAGCCGCTGTACTCCTGATTTTGCCGAGACAAGCCTCGAAAGACATGGAGACGGCTTGGCTTTCGACGGCGGCTTGGGCGGGTACGGATAGGCAGACTGCAAGAGCCGAAGCAGCAAGAAGTTTTTTCATCGCCTCACATCCCCCAGCATCGTCTCAGACGATGAAATGGGATAAAACGGCAATGGCCTAGCTAGAGATTTGTATCTATTCACCGTCCGAGTTACCTCGGAGATGTTTAGCAATAGGCCAACTTCATTTTCTTTCGCTGCCTTTAAGTGTTCGTCATAGGATATTTCGAAGAAGCCTTGGCTAGACTTTTCGAAATAGCACGATGCCGCATCACCCCTGCCGTTACTCACATACTCAATGGTCACAAAGTTTCTGACCAGTTTTATGTCAGTAATTTGATCAATTGTGTCGGTAGGCAATGCAACGGCGGCACACGTTAGGACGGCAGGATCACGAGCAAGATATTCCATCACCAAGGGATTGGCGGCACTTGGGCCTGTGATGGCAAAAGTGAGTGTTGCGGCCAATAAAATACAATGTCTCATAATCTCTCAATCCTCCTGACCAAAATCGGGGAGTTGAGAAGCCTTACTGAGAAGACCGCGACAGCCTTTGGGCTCTTGGGAACCTTGGACATGCGCTGACGCCTCCCCGACCATTGATCGGAGAGTGCGGATTTCGGCAGCACTGGTGCCGCTCAGTAAGGGGTTCTCACGCCCCAGAACGCGAGTTCGCGCTCATAGGAGAACATAAGCAGAATGAGGCGGGAAAGTCGAGAGAAGCTTAATGGAATTTACAGATACGCGACTGACGGTTAGCCTTGCTTTTCAATACGCATATGACGCTTGGCGGGCCTTAATGGTAAACCTCGGATTTGGCGACGTTATTAAAAAGTTCGAAGAATATTTTGGAAAGAGAATTACGTCAATTTTTCTTTCTATAATTGGCGTTTGTTTCATAATATTAGTTGTAGGATACACTGTAAATACCATTTTGGCACCGCTATTTATTTACATACTATCCTTGGTTATTGGCTCCGAGGATGTAAAAAATTTGGTTACAGGCGTAAATATAGTGGGGGCAGTTCTTTCGATTGGGGCAATTTTCCTTCTATCCCTTGATGCTAGAAGAACAAGAAAAAACATAATAGAGGTGAAAGAAAAAATCTCCGAAGCAGATAGGATGCACGAAGAATTGAAATCTGCTTCAGACGAAATTAGAATTGGAAGAGAAAGAATAGATTACATTTCCTTGCACCTTAAGGATATATTAAATAAAATTGATGGCAGCGAAGAGGCGATAAAGGAATTAATGGCAGAAGACGATTATCTCAAGAAACTTAGGTCGGAGCCAAAATCTAATCTCTCACCCTC
>NZ_JAUCDN010000256.1:0-4724 GCF_034675085.1 Devosia sp. | reverse complement strand
CGAGATCCTCACGCTCGACCAGCGCGCCAGCATCGATGTCAACGTGCTGGCCGGCGCGGCCAGCGAAATGGTCTCCTCGCCCGATGGCCAGCTTCTGGCGCTGGTGGCCAGCACCGATGTGTTCCTGCTCGACCGGGCCGGCAATTACCGGCAGGTGACCTCCACCCCCGGCGAGGAAAAGAACATCGCCTTCTCCCCCGATGGCGCCATGCTGGTCTATGCCGCCCAGCGCGGCCATGAATGGGGCCTTTACGCGGTCGATTTGCAAAGCGGGGTGCTCGACCAGCCCCTGGCCATGCACTACGCGGAAGTGCCGCTGTTCGTGCCCGAAGAGGGCAATGCCTTCCAGCCGGCCTTCGCGCCGGACGGGTCGCGCCTGGCTTTCCTCGCCGACCGGCGCGAGGTCAAGGTGCTCGATCTGCAAAGCGGGGACGTCACCGCGCTTTTCGGACCCGATGACTATAATTCCTCCTATGGGGATGGCGATCTGTGGTTCTCCTGGTCGCCCACGTCGCGCGATCTTCTGGTGCAGTGGCGCACCCAGAGCGGCATGGATGCCAGCAAGGCCGCCATACTGGCCGCCGACGGCTCCGCCCCGCCGCGCCTGGTGACGCAGGGCCTGTCCAATTTCTCGGCCGGCATGTGGAGCCTGGACGGCACCCAGGTCATCGGCCAGACCGATCTGTTCGGGGTGCGCTCGGCGCAGCTCCATAGCCTGAGCACCGATCTTTACCGCATCTTTCTGTCCGAGGCGGCGCGGCAGGATTTCCTCGATATCGGGGAGGGCAATTTCCCTCAGGCCGAGGATGAGGACGCTCCGTTCGAGCCGCGCCGCTACGAGGTGGATGGCCGGCGCAATGCCCGCCTGGGCGAAAGGCTGACCACGGGTCTGGCCAGGCTGCTGCTGATGGAGCCGCTGGCCGACTATTCCGGCCTGTTGCTGGCAACCACCGATGACGGCGCCCAGGTCGATATCGAGGTGCTGGACCTGCGCAGCGGCGCGCGCACGCCCATCCAGACGGTCGAAGCGCCGGGGCTGCAAGCGCTGTCCTATGTGCCAGCGCTCAACCTGATCGATTTCAAGCTGGACGATTCGGTGCTGTCGGTGCCGGTCTTCGATCCCAATGGCATCGCTGCCATCCCGGCGCGCATCTTCACCACGGTCAATCCCGACCGGCGGCGCCAGGCGGCGTTCGAGCAGGTCTGGGCGGATCTGAAATACCGCTATTACCAGCATGAAATCGAGGGCCGGGACTGGCAGGCCATCGGGGCGAAATACCGCTCCTACCTGGCTTCCATCGCCACCAGCCGCGAGCTGGCCGAACTGGTCGGGGCCATGTATGGCGAGCTTTCCGCCTCGCATCTGTTCAGCAGCTTCCACGGCGAGGAAGGGGCGCGGCTGGGCCTTGGCACCTATAATGACGTCCTGGGTCTTTATCTCGACCATGGCTATGACGGGCCGGGCCGGCGGGTGGCGGCGGTGCTGCCGGGCGGCCCGCTCGACCGGGCCGGGCTGGGCGTGGATGCCGGCGACGTCATCACCTCGGTCAACGGCGTGGCCGTGCCCGAGGCCGGTGGGCTGGAACGGCTGCTCGACGTCAATCTGGGCAAGCGCGCCCTGGTCGGCCTCGTCGATCACGACGGGCAAGAAGAACGCTTCATCTATGTCGAGCCCATCGACTATGGCCGCCAGCTCGGCCTGGCGCGCCAGCGGCTGCTCGATGCGCGGGCGGAAATGGTCGAGACCCTCTCCAATGCCTGCGTCGCCTACCAGTATGTGCCGGCCATGGATACGGACTCCTATCTTGGGGTGCTGGGGCGGCTCTATTCGGCGCGCGGCATCGCCAGGGCGGCACTGATCGATGTGCGCTCCAATGGCGGGGGGAACCTGACCCGCGAGCTCATCACCCTGCTTTCGGGCCAGCCCTATGCGCTGGTCGGCCGCAATGGCGACCCGATCACCACCGAGCCGAATAATCGCTGGCTCTGGCCCAGCGCCGTCCTGGTCGACAGCTTCGGCTATTCGGATGCGGCGATCTTCCCGCAGGCCTATCAGGATGCGGGCATTGGCCGGCTGGTGGGCGATGTGGTGCTCAATACCGGCACCTATGTCGCCCAGATCCGCAGCAAGCTGGTGCCGGGGTTCATCTATACCATCCCCATCCTGCCCAGCCGCCGGCTCGATGGCTCCTATTACGAAAATCACGTGATCGAGCCGGACATCGCCGTGCCCTTCGATCCCAATGCCACCGGGATCGGGGTCGATCCGCAGCTTGAGGCGGCGGTGGCGGCGCTGATGGCGGAGATCGGCCCGGATGCCGATTGCCGGCTGCCGTAAAACAATAAAGGCGCCCCTTGGGGCGCCTTTTCCGTTCGATGCTTATTTGGCCTAGCGAGGCTGTCCGCTTCAACCAGCAAAGAAGGGCTGGGTGCCGTGGGCCTCGATGGCGGTGGCGAGGCGCCCCAGCGCATGGATATAGGCGGCCGAGCGGGCCGAGACATTGCGCTCCCGGCCGATGGTCCAGATGGCCCGGCCTTCGCGCTCCATGGTCTTTTTGAGGCGCGAATGGATCTCTTCGAGGTCCCAGTAATAGCCCTGGCGGTTCTGCACCCATTCGAAATAGGAGACGGTGACGCCCCCGGCATTGGCCAGGATATCGGGCAACACGATGACGCCGCGGTCGTTGAGGATGGTGTCGGCTTCCGGGGTCACCGGGCCATTGGCCAGTTCCAGCACCACCTTTGCGCGGATCGAGCCGGCATTGGCGCGGGTGATCATGTCCTCGAGCGCGGCGGGAACCAGCAGATCGGCCTCCACGGCCAGAAGCTGGTCGGGAGAGATGGCCCGCGCGCCCAGAGCGTCGGCCAGGTCCGCGATGCAGCGGCCGGCGGTCTTGGCGGCGATCAGTTTGTCGACATCGAGCCCGTCGGGCTTGTGGATGGCGCCGGTGGAGTCGGAGACGGCGACCACCTTGTTGTTGTCGGCGGCGGCGAGGGCGGCATAATACTGGCCGGCATTGCCGAAGCCCTGGATGGCGACGGTGTGGTTTTCCTCAAGGCCCAGTTCCTCGGCCAGATGGCGCACCAAATAGAAGCCGCCGCGGGCGGTGGCGTCGTTGCGGCCGAGCGAGCCGCCCAGGGCGATGGGCTTGCCGGTGATGACGGCGGGCGAAACCGAGCCGGTGATCTGGTTATATTCGTCGGCCATCCAGCCCATGATCATGGCATTGGTATAGACGTCGGGCGCGGGGATGTCGCGGTCGGGGCCGATGGTGGTGGCGAAGGCCTGCACATAGGCGCGCGACAGGCGCTCCAGCTCCGAGCGCGAGAGCGCGCGCGGATCGACCCGCACGGCGCCCTTGCCCCCGCCATAGGGCAGGTTCATCACGGCGCATTTGAAGGTCATCCAGAAGGCCAGCGTCTCCACTTCCTCGATATTGCTGTCGGGGTGGAAGCGGATGCCGCCCTTGGTGGGGCCGCGCGTGTCGTCATAGCGGCAGCGCCAGGCCAGGAACGACTTGCGCGAGCCGTCATCCATGCGGATGAGCAGGCGCGTCTTGGTCGTTTCTCGCGGGTATTTGAGTTTTTCGATCACATCCTGGTCGATCTTGAGGTGGTTGGCGGCCTCTTCGAGGCGAACAAGCGCGCGGTCAAACAGATTGTCGTCAGACATGGCAGACCCTTGGTGAGCGTGGAGGTGAGCATCGGCGCAGGATGATGCGGGCGTCTTTCTGCCACGATCCCGCCCTATAGGTCAACAAAGCTGTCTCAATCTTTGCACTTTTTCTAAGCACCTTCCGGCAGCGGTGCCTATTGAGGGGGCAAGGCCTCGTCTTCCCGGACCGTCAGGCGATGCCGTTGGCGCTGAGCAGCAGCCAGAAGAGGATGGTGCTGCTCAGCGCATGGGCGATGCTGGTCCAGAATACCGAAAAGCTGCGCCAGGCCAGCCAGGTCCAGAACAGGCCCAGAAGGGCGCTGCCGGCCAGCAGGGCGGCGGGGTCGATCGGCAGAACCAGGCCCGGCAGGGGCCAGAGCGCGCCCTGGGCCAGAAGCGGCAGCAGCCAGCTCAGCGCGAAGCCGAGGCGCGGGGTTTCCCCGAAGCGCGAGAGCAGGGCGCCGCGCCAGCCGATCTCGGTCAGCGGCCCGTGCAGCAGGCCGATCAAGGCGGCGAGGCTGGCCGCCGGGCTGGTCAGAATGGCGGTGTGGGGCATGAGCAGCGCCAGCGCCAGCGCCGGGGGCTGGAGCGCCAGCAGGATGAAAATCCACCAGTCGCGCCAGGCCAATTTTTCGGAAAACAGCAGGGGCCGGTCGAGCGGATCGATGTGGAACACCATTGCCGGCAGGCCGAACAGCAGCGCCTGCGCACCCAGCATGACGAGCAGGAAACCGATGCCCTCGACATGGCGGGCGACGACCGGCCCCAATGCATAAAGGGCGGCGAGAGCGAAGAGGGTGTGCAGGAGCAAAGCGAGGCGGGGCCGGGTCATGGCGCCACGATATACGCCCCATCCTCACCAGCGGGTTTATCCGGACCAACCGGGGCCGCGCAAACGCAGCCCCGCCCCGCCGGAGCGGCGGCCCTCAGTTGAGGCTGCGCCGCTCGACCAGTTCGAAATCGTCGGCCGCGGAATCGACGCGCAGCGCCAATTGCTGGCGGTCGAGCTCGGCGAGCCACGCCGTCCAGGAGCAGGGCGTCATGTCGTCGGTCTCGTCCAACCCGGCTC
>NZ_JAUCDN010000255.1:0-4743 GCF_034675085.1 Devosia sp. | reverse complement strand
ACCTCGGACCACCACCATTTCTTTGTGGAGGACGAGCAGCGCATGATCGACATTCCCGCCTCCTCGGTGGCCTTCACCGCCCTGCCCGACGCGCCCAAGGGCATGAAGGTAACTCATGTCGACGTGGTCATCCGCGTGCGCAAAAGTGACGGCTGAAGCCGATCTCCGCGTCCCTTGCGCGGGCGGGGAATCACGCCGTCAAGCCGGTTTGGGCCGGCAAAGGGCGCAATGGAGCCGTGACAGGGCGGCCGCAAATGCCCATATTGGCCGGCAACGACAATAGCGGCATGGGTGGCCAATGAGCCAAAAGGTCAATCTGAACGCCTATTTCGAGCGAATCGGCTTTGCCGGATCAATTGCCCCGACCTTGGCGACACTCGAAACAATCATCGCGCTGCATCCGGCGGCGATTCCCTTCGAAAACCTCAATCCCCTGCTCGGCCTGCCGGTCTCGCTGGAGCTGGGCGCCATAGAGAAGAAGCTGCTGGCCGACCGCCGGGGCGGCTATTGCTACGAGCACAATCTGCTGCTCATGGCGGTGCTGCGCGAGCTGGATTACAGCGTGCGCGGCCTTTCGGCGCGGGTGCTGTGGTCCAATCCCGATGCGGTGAATGTCGAGCCGCACCATATGCTGGTGCTGGTCGAGATCGGGGGCTCCAACTATATCGCCGATGCCGGCTTCGGCGGCATGACGCCTACCGCGCCGCTCAAGCTCAAGCGCGACGTGGAACAAGCCACCCCGCACGAAACCTATCGCCTGCTCGGGGGCGATCCGGTGTGGCGGCTGGAAGTGAAGATCGGCGAGGAATGGCGCCCGGTCTATCTCTTCGAGACCGAGGAAAAAACCGTGGCGGACTATGCCCGGTCCAACACCTATCTTTCCACCGATCCCGAATCGGGGTTCCGGCGCGAGCTGCGCCTGTCGCTGGCCCCGCCGGGAAAGCGCATCAATTTGCGCGACAATCGCCTGACCATCCATGCATCGGGGGAAGAGCCCGAAACCCGGTTGCTCACCAGCGCCGGGGAGATGCGCGAGACGCTGGTCGATCTCTTCGGGCTGCAATTGCCGCCGCCCGCCGTCATCGAGCCACTTTTCGCCGCGGTTCTGACCCGGGCCGGTGTGCCTCCGGCCCCGGCGGAAGAGCCCGGGGTGGCGGACCCGCAATAGCGTGGTAGAAGCCGCCGACAACCCGGCTGGGAGGCCTTCATGATTACCGTCTTCGGCTCCACCAATCTCGACCAGGTCGGCACGGTGAGCCGCCTGCCCAAACCGGGCGAAACCGTTTCGGGCGGCACCTTCTCCATGGCCGCGGGCGGCAAGGGCGCCAACCAGGCGCTGGCGGCGCGCCGGGCCGGGGCCCAGGTCCGCCATATCTCGGCGGTGGGGAACGATCCCTTTGCCGAGCTGGCGCTGGAATTGCTGCGCCGGGATGGGGTCGACCTTTCGGGCCTGCGCGTGGTGGACCGGCCTACCGGCATAGCCATGATCTTCGTCGATGAAGACGGCGAGAACGTCATCGCCGTCTTGCCGGGCGCCAATGGCACGGTGAGCCCCGAGGACGCCGAAGCCCAACTGGGCACTGCCCGGGGCGGGGTCTTGCTGACGCAGCAGGAAATTCCGCAGGCGGCGACGGAACGAGCGCTGGAGCTGGCGCGGCGGCAGGGCATGATTTCGATCCTCAACACCGCGCCATTCCTCGACAGCACCGCGGCACTGGCGCCCAAGGCCGATATCCTGATCGCCAACGAAACCGAATTCGAGCTGCTGAGCGGGCGCGGCCTTGCCGAGCTCGACCCGGCCATGGCCGACTGGGCGCGCCGCCACGGCCAGACCGTGATCGTGACCCTGGGCAAGGACGGCGCCCGCGCGGTGACGCGGCAAGGCGAGGCCATCAGCGTCGCAGCCCTGCCGGTCAAGCCGGTCGATACCGTGGGCGCGGGCGATACGTTTTGCGGCTATCTGGCCGCCGGGCTCGATGCCGGGCTGGGGCTGGAAGCGGCCATGCGCCGGGCCGCCGTGGCGGGGAGCCTGGCCTGCCTCAATCCCGGCGCGCAGCCGGCCATTCCCCTTGCCGAGGCGGTGGACAAGGCCCTGGGCTGAGGGCGCAAACAAAAAGGCAGGTCCATGGACCTGCCTTTGTCAATGCGACCGGGCAGCCCGGCTTATTTGGGCGCCAGCACCATGACCATCTGCCGGCCTTCCGAGCGCGGCTGGCTTTCCACCTTGGCGATAGCTTCCGTCTGTTCCCTGACCTTGAGCAGGAGCTGCATGCCCAGATCCTGGTGAGCCATCTCGCGGCCACGGAAGCGCATGGTCACCTTGACCCGGTCGCCCTCTTCGAGGAAGCGATGCACCGCCTTCATCTTGGTGTCGTAGTCATGCGTGCCGACATTGGGACGCAGCTGGACTTCCTTGACCTCGATCACCTTCTGCTTCTTGCGCGCCTCGGCCGCCTTTTTCTGCGCGGCATATTTGAAGCGCCCCAGGTCGAGCATCTTGGCGACCGGTGGGTTGGCATTGGGAGAGATCAGGACAAGATCGAGTCCCTGCTCCTGGGCTTCAGCGAGAGCCTCACGGGTGCGGACGATCCCCCGGTTCTCGCCTTCGGCGTCGATCAACTGGACGTCGGGGCTGGTGATATCCTCGTTCGAGAGCGGCCCATCCTTCTGGGGCGCGACGGGTCTCATGGGACGGCGAATGGCAAGGTTCCTTGTATTGTGGGACAGCGCTTGAAATCGGCCATAAAATCGTGGCAGCCGGTCGATAAGTCAACTGGCTAAACTGCACAATTTCGGGGCTTCGGCGCCCCTGAAGGCACCATGGTTGCCATGGCGTTGCAGCATGGCTAACAAGCCCCTTGTAACACGAAAGAGGCCCCATGACCATAACACCTCCCCAGCGCGTCACCCTCGCCGTCGGCGCCGGCAAGGCGGAGCGGAGCATCGCCGTCGAGCAGCGGGCGGGCAGCGCGCCGGGCCTGTTCTGGCTGGGCGGCTATCGTTCGGACATGGCCGGCAGCAAGGCGCTGGCGCTCGATGCCCTGGGCGCGGAGCAGGGGCTGGCGGTGACGCGCTTCGACTATTCCGGCCACGGGATTTCGGGGGGCGATTTCAATGACGGCACCATCAGCCGCTGGCTCGAAGAGGCCGAGGCGGTGATGGCGCTGACACAAGGGCCGCAGATCGTGGTCGGCTCGTCCATGGGCGGCTGGCTGGCGCTGCTGCTGGCCAAGCGCCTGCTGGCAAAGGGAAAACCGGCCCGAGGGCTGGTGCTGATCGCGCCGGCGCCGGACATGACCCATGAGCTGATGCTGCCCAGCTTCACCCCCGAGGAGCGGGCGCAGCTGGAGCAAAAGGGATATGTGGAGCAGCCCAGCCTTTATTCGGACCAGCCCTATCGCATCACCCGCGGGCTGATCGAGGACGGGGCGCAGCACCTGTTGTTTGGCGGGGTGATCGAGACCGGCTGCCCGGTGATCATCCTGCAAGGGGGCCAGGACCCCGACGTGCCGCCGGCCCATGCCCTGGCGCTGGTGACGCGGATCCTGCACGATCCGGTGACGCTGACCATGGTGCCCGATGGCGACCACCGGCTGAGCCGCGAGGCCGATCTGGAGTTGATGCGCGCCGCCGTGCTGAAACTGGCGAAAGCGGAATAGCGGAACCCGCTGTTGCCGCAATCGCTTTCTAGGGTAGCTTCAACCCATTCGCCAGCCAGGGACTGATTTCATGATTCGCCGCGATGCCTTGCTGCTCGGTTTTGCCGCCCTTCTCGCCGGGAGCCTGCCCGTTTGGGCATTGGACCGGGCGCTGACGCCCGAGGAGCAGACATTGATCGGCCAGATCAATGCCCATAATTCGGCCATTCGCACCATGGTCGGGCGGTTCCTGCAGATCGACACCAATGGCGGGCGCAGCGAGGGCACGTTCTTTCTCGAGCGGCCCAACAAGATCGCTTTCCGCTATGCCCCGCCCAGCCGCGAGGAGATCGTCTCGGTGGGACGGGGTTTTTACGTGCTCAACCGGCGCGAGGAAACCTATTACGCCTATCCGCAGGATTCGATCCCGCTGCGCCAGTTCCTGGGCGAAACCATCGACCTGATGCGCGCCAATGTGGTCGATGTGCGCCTTTCGGACGGATATCTGTCGGTGACGGTGATCGACCAGACCGTGGCCGGCACGGTGCAGGTGTCCTTGATCTTCGACACCGACAGCAAGGATCTGGTGCAGTGGAGCCTGGTCGAGCCCAGCGGGGCGGAGCTGAGCTTTTCGCTCTATGACGTGGAAAAGGACGTGCAGATTCCGCGCGCCTATTTCTCCATTCCCGCCACCTTCAAGCCCATGCAGCAATAGGGCTTTTTGGGCACGACCTTATCCCAAACACGCATCTAAGCTATTGATTTTATTATATTAATTTACCAGCCATAGCGCGATGAGGCCGGCCCCGCCCACCGCGATCCGCCACCAGGCGAAGGGGGCGAAGCCGTGGCGGCTGACGAAATCGAGCAGATAGCGCACCACCAGCGCCCCGACCACGAAGGCGGCGGCAAAGCCGATGGCGATGTTCAGCCCCAGGCTCATGTCGATCAGCTCGCGGCTCTTGTAGAGATCGTAGCCGAAGGCGCCGATCATGATCGGCAGGGCGATGAAGAAGGTGAACTCGGCGGCGCTGCGCTTGCTGGCCCCGCCCAGCATGGCCCCCACCACGGTGGAGCCCGAACGCGACACGCCCGGCACCAGGCT
>NZ_JAUCDN010000254.1:0-4745 GCF_034675085.1 Devosia sp. | reverse complement strand
TGGACGAGCTGGATAACCGGGGCATCGCAGCCGGAAAAAGGATTGGCGGCCTCATCGAGATCGGCCACGCCCAGCGCAAAGGCGGTGAGATTGAAAATGGCGGCGGGCGGGAAGGCGGCGAGCGCGTTCTGCACGAAACGGACGCAGGCGCCCTCCTTGAGCGAGGAGACCAGCAGCGGCACCGGGGCGAGGCCCTGCGCTTCCAGCCGGGCGATGAGCGCCTCGATGGTGGCGGTGCCGGCGCCTTCGAGGGCGGCGCGATAGAAGAGGATGGGGATGGCTGGCGCGGCAGCGGAGTGCAACCCTTTCAAGCCGGCCTCGTCGGTCATGCCGGTCCTGGGGTGCCAGAGCCCGAAGCGGGCGAAGGGCTTGGGGGTAAAGGCCCCCTCACCCGGTTGCTGCGCAACCGACTTCTCCCCCGAAGGGAGAGGTGGGGTCAGATCGCGGAAGACACCCAGGATGGTATCGGCGTTTTCGGGACCGCCGGCGACGAAGAGGGAGTGCAGGCGCGACCAGGCTTCGGGAGGCACGCTGGATCGATCGCGAAGGATTGGGTCGGGATTGGCGTCGCCGGGGAGCAGGATGAGGGGGATCTTGCGGTTGGCGCAAAGGGCGGTGAGTTCGTCGACGCCATACTGGAAATAGGCGATGCCACCGATGAGGCGCAGCACGACCAGCCGGGCGTGGGCGACGGTTTTTTCCAGCCAGAGATCGACGGACAGATTGTTGGAGAGGCGCAATATGTTGGCGAGGCGCAGCTCGTTCTCGCCGGCCCGGTCGGCGGCGGCGGCGAGCATGGCCAGCTCGCTATCGGCCGATGAGGCAAAGACATAGGCGCCGGGGGTCTGGGCGAGGTCGATGGCCTCGCCTTCCTGCTGGATGGCGCCGGCCTGGGCGGAGAGGAGGTGCATCAGCTAACACCCTGCCGATATAGGGATGGGCCTGCCCCCCACCCCTCCCCACCGGACAGCGCGCTCGCGCGCTTCCGGCGCAGGCTCTTGAGGGGAGGGTTAGGGTGGGGGTTTGCGCGGTTCATCATGGCTCGATAGCGGCTCAGGCCGCCGCCTTCTCCAGGCTTTGGGTGATGGCGGCGCGGTCGAGCGGTTGTTTGCCGATGACGACCAGCGCGGTTTCGCGGGGTTCGCCGTCCTTCCAGGGGCGGTCGAAATAGGCGGTGACGCGGGGGCCGACGGCCTGGATGGCGAGGCGCGCGGCGGCGCCGGGGACGGCGGCGAAGCCCTTCAAACGCAGCACATCGTGGTTGCGGATGGTCGCCTCGATGACGCCGATCAGCTCGTCCTTGCCGGCGATGGCGGGGATTTTCAGCGAGAAGCTGTCGAAGTCGTCATGCTCATGGGTCTCCCCGCCATGTTCCAGCTCGTGATGGCTGGGACGGTTGGCGATGTCGTCCTCGCTGCCCATGCCCATGCCGAGCAAGGCGGCGATATCGACATGGCCGTTGCGGGCGCGGATGAGGCCGACACCGGGGCGCATTTCGGCGCGCAGATTGGCTTCGACCCTATCGAGCGTGGTCTCGTCCACCAGATCGGCCTTGTTGACGACGACAAGGTCGGCCACGGAAAGCTGATCCTCGAACAGTTCACCCAGCGGGGTTTCGTGGTCGAGCATCTCGTCGGAGCGGCGCTGGGCGTCGACGGCGGCCTCGTCGCTGGCGAAGCGCCCTTCGGCCAGCGCGGCCGCGTCGGCCACGGTGACGATGCCGTCAATGGTGACCTGGGCCTTGATCTCGGGCCAGTTGAAGGCGCGGATCAGCGGCTGGGGCAGCGCCAGGCCGGAGGTTTCGATGACGATGTGGTCGAATTTTTCCGGGCGGGCCAGCAGGGCCTGCATGGTGGGGATGAATTCATCGGCCACGGTGCAGCAGATGCAACCGTTGGACAGCTCGACCATGTCCTCTTCGCGGCAGGTCTCGTCGCCGCAGCCGGCAAGGATGTCCTTGTCCACGCCCAGATCGCCGAACTCATTGATGATCAGCGCGATGCGCTTGCCCTTGGGGGCGTGCGCCAGCAGGTGGCGCACGAGGGTGGTCTTGCCGGCGCCGAGAAAGCCGGTGATGACGGTGGTGGGGATTTTGGCGGTCACGCGACAGCTCCACTTGCAAGAGGGACGGATCGGGCGGCCAGCCGGTCGCCGACCCAGCCGAAGACGCTGCCCAGCACCAGCCAGAACACCGCCGAGGTGCCGATGGTGATGGCGGCAAATTCGGTGGCCAGATGCGCCGGCACCGCGCTGGGCTCGTCGGGGGTGACGGGCGCGCCGATGATGTGGGGCATGACCACCAGCGCCACGGCAACGGCGATGGCCCAGCCGGCGCGGGTCTTGGCCAAGAGCAGGATGGCGGCGCCGGTGGCCAGGGCCGTGCCCACCCACCAGATCTGGCGAGCCAGGAGATCGGCCGCCGGCATGCCGGGCAATTCGGGCGCCAGCCCATAGGCCGGAGCCAGAACGAAGGTGGCAAAGCCCGCCGCGCCCCAGAGCCAGCCATTGGCGGCGGTGATGGGCAGATTGGCGAACATGGACACCGCGCCGATCAGCAGGGCAAAACCGGCGGCGGCCAGCAGATTGGCCAGCATGGTGTAAAGCGTGCGCTCGGCGCCGTCCTGCGGGGCCCATTCCTCGTCTTCGGCTTCGGCCGCGGCTTCGCCATGGCTATGGGCTTCGACGCCCTCGCCATGGCTGTGGCCGCCTTCGCCCTCGAAGGTTTCGGCGTGCAGGATCAGGGGCGTAACGCGGAAATACTGGAGGGCGGAGACCAACAGGCCAGCACAAAGGGCTGCGACCAGCGCAGCAAAAAACAGATTGCGAAACATGGCGACGTTCTTTCTCTCAAGCCTGCTCAGTGGCAGGGAAAACCCATGGCATGGCGCGTGTCATGGGCGCCATTGTGCAGGCGATAATCGCCGGCAAAGCCAGTGCCCACCAAAAGGGTGAGGCCGAGCAGCAAGGCCAGGCTGCCGGCGATGAGCCGCTGGGACAGGGAAAGAGAGGTCGAACCGGTGGAAACGGCAGAAATATTCATGTGGCACCCTCCGCGCACGGAATAAAATGGGCTCTTCGCCCGGTTGGTCGGTGCCGGCAGGTCTCCTGGCTCGCGGTGAATGCAGCGCCCTCGCCTTCCCGAGCCCATGGGGCCCAGTGGCATGAGAGGGCGCCCACCGCCTACAGTTGCGGGGGCAGCCACGGTTTTGGTCCCTGATGGGTACGCCGCACCGTGTTCCCTTTTGATCTCCCTTGTGCGTCGCACGCGGGGGAACCGTCACATGGCCAGCATTACGCCCTCGCCCATGGGCGGGTCAATGCTCGCAGGTGCGACTCACGGTATCGGTGCGGCACAAAGGAGACCCAGATGAAGCCGATCAAATTCGACCGCGACGAAACCAAGGCCATCGTGGCCGAAATCCAGGACTACTTCCGCGACGAGCTGGACCAGTCCATCGGCGCCATTCCCGCCGAAATGCTGATGGCGTTCTTCGCCGACAAGATGGGCGCCTATTTCTACAATCGCGGCCTGCACGATGCCCAGGCGCTGATCCGCAAGAAAATCGACGATGTGAGCGACGAGATCTTCTCGCTGGAGCGGGTAACGAAAAACCCGCGGTGAGCTCGATGGGCACCCCGGCCCTATCAGGATGGATCCCGGCGCGGGGCCGGGATGACACCGGGGTGGGATGGGCTTGAGGAACGGCGCCGGCACTCGACAAAAATCCTGCTTCCGCCGGGCTTCATCGCCGGATACAAGGGCCAGCCGGGATCATGCCGGTTTTCCTGCTTTCGGAGGAAGCCTTGGGCTTCAACCTTGCTACGCTGGCCCCCATCGGGCTGCTGCTCGCGTCCAACCTGTTCATGACCTTCGCCTGGTATGGGCACCTGAAATTTCCCGGCGCGGCGCTGTGGGTGGTGGTGCTGGCGAGCTGGGGCATCGCCTTTTTCGAATACTGGCTGGCGGTGCCGGCCAATCGCATCGGCTACGGCACCTATTCGGGGGCGGAGCTCAAGACCATCCAGGAGGTGATCTCGCTGTCGGTCTTCGTGCTGTTCGCGGTGTTCTATCTGGGCGAGAAATTCACCTGGAACCATGGGCTGGGCTTCGCGCTCATCGCCCTGGGCGCCTTCTTCATCTTCAAGGGGCCATTCAAATAGCCATCCAGTCCGGGAAGGGATCGGGCAACCGGGCCCAGGCTTCGGGCGTGAATCTGCGCGCCGGCACCAGGCAGGCATCGAGCGCGCGGGTGAGAGCGGCCTGGTCCATGGGATCGGTGCCGATGAAGACGATCTCCTGGCGGCGATCGCCCCAGATCGGGTCGATATAGGGGGCCATGGAAGCCTGCCAGTCGGGATCGTCGGGCCAGCGATGGCGCGGCACCGAGGCCCACCACAAGCCCCGCCGCTGGGTGCGCACCAGGGCGCCGGCCTGGCTGATTTCGCCGACATGATGAGGGCGCGTCGCCAGCCAGAAGAAGCCCTTGGCGCGGATGACACCGGGCCAGGACGACTTGATGAAGTGATCGAGCAGCAGCGGATTGAAGGGACGGCGGGCGCGGTAAACAAAGGAGCGGATGCCGTATTCCTCGGTTTCGGGCACGTGGTCCTTGAAGCCGTTGAGCTCCTTGAACCAGAGAGGATTGGCCTCGGCGGCCTCAAGGCTGAACAGGCCGGTATCGAGGATTTCGCCGAGGTCCACCTGGCCGAAATCGGTCTCGATGAGCCGCGCCACCGGATTGAGC
>NZ_JAUCDN010000253.1:0-4785 GCF_034675085.1 Devosia sp. | reverse complement strand
GCGAGTTACGGATCTTCATCGGTTTATCCTCAGGTCAAACAACAAGGACGCCCAGAGGCGTCCGAAAACTTGCGCGCATACATAGGGAACTTGCCCCGCCCTGTCAACGCGCCAGCGCCCCGAAATCACGCTTTCCCGCCGCCATATTGGCGCGCGCCTCCCGGTCCCGGTTAACCCGGTGGTGGCAAAGCCATGCTAGCGTCGGCTTCGCATCGATTTGTGGAACTGCATCATGGCCAGCGACCCCGCCACCGGCACCCTCGTCATAGACCCGTCCCCCTATATGGCCAATCTCGTCACCCAGATGCTGCGTCATCTGGGGCGCAAGGATATCCGCGAGGCCAGCTCCGCCCATCAGGCCCTGCTCGAATTGCGCCACCGCGCCTTCGCGCTGGTCATCCTGGACGATGCGCTCGAGGGCGTCGACGGCATCGAGCTGACCCGCCGCCTGCGCGCCGACGCCGAATCCCCCAATCGCCACGTGCCGGTCATCATGATGAGCGGGGCGCCCGACGCAAGGCGCATTGCCGCCGCCCGCGATGCCGGCGTCACCGAATTTTTGCGCAAGCCCTTCGCCGCCAACCACTTGCAGATGCGGCTCGACGCCATCGCCGCCCATCCGCGCGGCTTCGTCGAGGCTGAAACCTATCAGGGTCCCGACCGCCGCCGCCGCGCGATCAAGACCGGCCTGGCCGACCGCCGCAAGGAGGGATAGGGCGCTCCTCCTGCTCACTTTGTCATTCCGGCGCAGGCCGGAATCCATGTCCGCATGTCCCCACATGCCATGGAGCCAGGCAATGCCCATCCACCGACGTCTCCCCCGACTTGAACCGCCGACGGCAACTGGCGGGCGAGCACCCCCTTACGCCCCCAGCACCGCCTCTTCGGGCACCTCGATTTCGCGCCAGCGGTGGCAGGCCACCAGCCGCCCGTTCTCGATGGTCTCCAGCACCGGGCGCTTTTCGGCGCAATAGGGCTTGGCGAAGCGGCAGCGGGTGCGGAAGGTGCAGCCCGAGGGCGGGTTGATCGGCGAGGGGATTTCCCCCTTGAGCGCGTCGATATTGCGCAGCCGCGCCAGCTTGGGGTCGGGCACCGGCACCGCCGTCAGCAGCGCCCGCGTATAGGGATGGCGCGGCGCCTCGTAGATTTCGTCGCCCGTGGCCAGTTCCACGATCCGCCCCAGATAGAGCACCAGGATGCGGTCCGATACATGCCGCACCACGCTCAGATTGTGGCTGATGAAGATCAGCGTCAGCCCGAATTCGTCCTTGAGCTCGGCCAGCAGATTGAGGATCTGCGCCTGGATCGACACGTCCAGCGCCGAGACCGGCTCGTCGCACACGATCAGCTTGGGCTCGGTGACCAGCGCCCGGGCGATACCGATGCGCTGCGCCTGCCCGCCGGAAAACTCGTGCGGATAGCGGTTGATCATCTCGGGCAGCAGCCCCACCGCCTCCATGATCCGCAGCACGCGCTCGCGCCTTTGCGCCCCGTTCAGCTCCGGCCGCAGCGTGCGCAGGGGGTCGGCGATGATGTCGCCCACCGTCATGCGCGGATTGAGCGAGGCCAGCGGGTCCTGGAAGATGATCTGCAAATCGGCCCGGCGCTTGCGCATCGCCTCGGCCGGCAGCCGCGTCAGGTCCTGGCCCAGCCAGAGCACCTGCCCCTCGTCGGGGCTGAGCAGTTGCAGGATGCAGCGGCCCAGGGTGGATTTGCCGCAGCCGCTCTCGCCCACTATGCCCAGTGTTTCGCCCTGGCGGACGGTGAAATTGATGTCGCTCAGCGCCGTCAGCGTCAGCCGGCGCGAAAACAGCACCCCGGCGATGGAAAAGGTCTTCTTCAGGTCGCGGATTTCGATGAGGTTGGTCGGGCTCTGGTTCATCACGCCACCTTCCGGCCCGCCAGCGGGCCCTCGTAGAAACAGGCTTTCTCCCGCCCGTCCCCGATCGGGGTCAGCGCCGGCCGCTCTTCCAGGCACCGGTCGAAGCAGAAGGCGCAGCGCGGATGGAACGAGCATCCCTTGGGCAGGTTTTCGAGGCTCGGCGGCATGCCCTGGATGGGGTCGAGCCGCCGGGCGCGATGGGCCACATGCGGGGTCGAATGCAGAAGGCCCAGCGTATAGGGATGGCGCGGATCGTAGAACAGGTCGTCGGTCCGGCCCTTTTCCACCGCGCGCCCGCCATACATCACCATCATGCGGTCGGCCACGCCCGCCACCACGCCCAGATCGTGGGTGATCAGCACCAGCGCGGTGCCGAAATCGTCGGTCAGCGTCTTGAACAGGTCGAGCATCTGCGCCTGCACGGTCACGTCCAGCGCCGTGGTCGGCTCGTCGGCGATGAGGATTTTCGGCTGGCACAGCAGCGCCATGGCGATCATCACGCGCTGGCGCATGCCGCCTGAAAGCTCGTGCGGAAAGGCGTTGGCGCGCTTGGCCGGTTCGGGGATGCCCACCCTTTCGAGCATGGCGATGGCCTCATGCACCGCCTTGCCCCGCTCGAAGCCGCGATGCTTGACCAGCACCTCGGCCAGTTGCGTCTTGATCTTGAGGCTGGGATTGAGCGAGGTCATCGGATCCTGGAAGATCATGGCGATGTCCTTGCCGCGGATGCGGTCCAGCGCCGCCGGCGCCATGCCCACCAGGTTGACCTCGCCCAGCAGGGCCTGGCCGCTGGTGCGTCCGTTGCGCGCCAGAAGTCCCATGATGGAGAGGAAGGCCTGGCTCTTTCCCGAGCCCGATTCTCCCACCACGGCCAGGGTTTCCCCCGCCTCCAGGGTGAAATTGAGATCGTTCACCGCCCGCACTTCCGAATGGCGCAGCGCGAAGGTGACGCTGAGATCCTTGACGTCGAGTACCGTGTTCATCTCAGCGATCCTTGGGGTCGAGCGCATCGCGCAGGCCGTCACCGATATAGGTGAGGCAGAACAGCATCGTCACCAGCACGCCGGCCGGCGCCAGCAGCAGCCAGGGCATCACCTCGGCCACCGGCGCCCCATCCGAGATCAGCGTGCCCAGCGAGGTCTGCGGCTCCTGCACGCCCAGCCCCAGATAGGACAGGAAGCTTTCGGCGATGATGATTTCGGGAATGGTCAGCGTGGCGTAGATCACCACCGGCCCGGTCAGATTGGGCACGATATGGCGCATGATGATGGTGAAGGGCTTGGCCCCGCCGGCCCGTGCCGCCTCGACGAATTCCTTCTCCTTGATCGAAAGCGTCTGCCCGCGCACTATGCGGGCCATGGTCAGCCATTCGATGGCGCCGATGCCCACGAACAGCAGCACCGGATTGCGCCCGAACATCACCACCAGGATGATGACGAACAGGATATAGGGCAGCGCATACATGATATCGACGAAGCGCATCATGATCGCGTCCACCCGGCCGCCGAAATAGCCGGCCACCGCGCCATAGATGACGCCGATGAACACCGAGACCAGCGTCGCCACCGCCGCCACGATCAGGCTCATCTGCGTGCCCTGGAGCACGCGCGCCAGCATGTCGCGCCCGTTCTGGTCGGTGCCGAAATAATGCCCCGCCTCGAAATTGGGCGGCTTGCGGATCTGACTCCAGTCCACCTGCGAATATTGCCAGGGCACGAAAGCGGGGCCGGCGAAGGCGATGATGATGATCAGCGCCAGCACGAAGATGGAGAGCACCGCCATTTTGTTGCGCGAGAGGCGATAAAAGGCGTCCTGCGTCAGCGTGCGTCCCTTGGGCGCTTCGCCCCTGGCCAGCTTTTCGGCATAGGCCGACAGAACCTGGTCTTTTCCCGTGATCCCGGCCATCAGCGATACCTCACCTTGGGGTCGAGCCAGGCATAGACGAGGTCGACGAGCAGATTGAGCGCCAGGATGATGAACATGTAGAGGATGGTGGTTCCCAGCACCACGCCATAGTCGCGGTTGAGCGCGGCGGTGACGAAATATTTGCCGATTCCGGGCAGGCCGAAGACCTGCTCCACCACCAGCGAGCCGGTAAGCAGATAACTCAGGCCCGGCCCGAGATAGGAGACCACCGGCAACAGCGCCGGCTTGATGGCGTGCCGCACCAGCACCAGCCTTTCGCCGATGCCCTTGGAGCGGGCCGTGCGCACATAGTTCGAGCCGAGCACCTCGATCATCGAGCCGCGCATCAGCCGCGAGATGCGGCCGGCATGGGGCCAGGCCAGCACCGTCACCGGCAGCACCAGATGCAGCCAGCTCCCATGCACCCAGCCGCCCGCCGGCAGCCATCGCAGATAGACGCCGAACCAGAGCTGGAGCAGCGCCGCCATGAGGAAATTGGGGATGAGCACCCCGATCATCACCGCCAGCACCAGCACATAGTCGGGCCATTTGTTCTGGTAGACCGCCGCCGCCATGCCGGCGAGGATGCCGATGAAGGTGGCGATGACGAAGGCGAACAGCGCCATGGTGAGGGTGAAGGGAAAGCCGATGGCGATGAGCTGGCTCACATTGAAGCCGTCGATCACCATGGACGGGCCCAGATCGCCATGCAGCAGGCGCCAGACATAGATGAAATACTGCACCACCAGCGGCTGGTCGAGATTGTAGTGGGCGCGCAGATTGGCCAGCACGGTCGGCGGCAGGGCGCGCTCGCCATCGAAGGGACCGCCGGGGGCCAGGCGCAGGATGAAGAAACAGACCGTCACGGCAATCAGCGCGATGGGAATCGCCGAGAGCACGCGCCGCAGGGCATAAGCCAGCATGAATTGTGAACTCCTTGGCCGGAGCGCCGCCATCTGGGATCAGGGCGCATCACGGACAATAGATCGTGGGGGCCG
>NZ_JAUCDN010000252.1:0-4800 GCF_034675085.1 Devosia sp. | reverse complement strand
ATGTAGCAAAGGTCTCTCACAACCTCAAGCGGTTAAATCAACAATCGTGCGCAGGGTTGTGGAGAGAATTGCGGAGGCAAAGGAAATCCGTGCCGAGCTGCCCTCTCGACCTGGAGCCCAGGAAAGACAGGCACATGGATTCCGGCCTGCGCCGGAACGACGCCGAGGCGTGAATCGCTTCTCAGCCGCGCTTGAACACCTTTTCCGAGATCAGCACGCGCAGATGGCCTTCCTCGACGCTGACTTCGCCATGGGCGACCAGCGTATTGTTGGCATCGATGTTGAGCGGATCGTTTTCCGAGGCATCCAGCTCGATCACCGCGCCGCGCCCCATGCGCAGCAAATGGTGGATCGGCATCACCGTGGCGCCGAGCTCGACGGTGATATCCACTTCAATATTGTCCAATGTGCCCATAGATAGATACGAAACCCGTTCGGGCGCGCCATGCCGCCGCTGAATCTGCCAGCGGTCAGTTTCGGGCAAGTTTGGTTATGAAAATGTTAACGCAAGACGCACGCCCCTGCCAAATCAGTCGCAAACTGGCACGCCCGGATGGAAAACCGGCCGAGTGGATCGTTTCTAATGAGCCGGTGCCCTACCCCGAGGCGCTGGAGGCGATGCGGACGCGCGCATCGGCCATCGCGACGGGAGAAGCCGCGGAGGCGATCTGGCTGCTCGAACACCCCCCGCTCTATACCGCCGGCACATCGGCCAGCGCCGGCGATCTGCTGACGGCACGCTTCCCGGTCTACGAAGCGGGGCGCGGCGGGCAATATACCTATCACGGCCCCGGCCAGCGCGTGGCCTATGTCATGCTCGACCTGAACCAGCGCGGCCGCGACATCAGATGCCTGGTGCAGGGGCTGGAAGGCTGGATCATCGAGACGCTGGCCGCGCATAATATCACCGGCGAGCGCCGCGAAGGGCGCGTCGGAGTATGGGTCGCCCGGCCGGACAAGGGCGCGCAGCGCGAGGACAAGATCGCCGCCATCGGCGTGCGCGTGTCCAAATGGGTGAGTTTTCACGGCATTTCGCTCAATATCGCGCCCGATCTGACCCATTATGATGGCATCGTGCCCTGCGGCATTACAGACCAGGGGGTGACCAGCTTCGAGGATCTGGGGCATCTGGTCTCCATGGCGGAAGTGGACAGCGTGCTGCGCGCCGCCTTCGAGGCCCGTTTCGGGCCCACGCGCATCGCCGACGAACACGGTCTTGTCAGGCGGGACTGACACGGCCAAGTTGCTGAACAATCGAGTCGCGCTTCGGAGGACGAGATGACGCTGGACGATTTGAAACGCCTCTTCACCCGCCAGACCCTGTTCCGGCTCGACGCCATCCTCTCGCCGCGCCTAGTGCCCATTCTCTATGCGCTGGGACTGGCGGCGATCGGGCTCTGGGCCATCAGCCATCTGTTCTGGAGCTTCGGCACCGGCTTCGGCAATGGGCTGTGGGGCCTGCTGGTCATCGCCGTCTTCGGGCTTCTGGGGCTGGTCGGCCTGCGTATTCTGTGCGAGGCGCTGCTGGTGTGGTTCAAGGCGCATGAGCAGAGCGGGGAAACCGTCAACCGCTCGCGCTATTCGGCTTCGCTGCTCGACGAGGTGCGCGACGCCATCCGGGACCTCGCCGAAGAAGGGGAAGACCCCGACTATGCCGAGGCGGACGAATATATCACCCCCGCCACCGAGCCGCCGCCCTTCGTGCCGCCGGCCGTGCCCACGCCGGCAGAGACCACCGACAAGCCGGCAACTCCCAAGGCCCCGCGCCGCACCGCCAAGCGCACGCCGCCAACCAATCTGAGCTGACCCGTACGGGCGACCGGCGAAATCGGAAGCCCTGCCCCGCATGGGGCGGGAGGCGGTCACATTGCGTAACCGGGCGTTTTTCTATATGACGCGCGCAATCCTTCCCTTTTCGGAATTCACGCTCTCATGAGCCAAGCGCCAAAAATTGGCCTCGTCAGCCTCGGCTGCCCCAAGGCCCTCGTCGATAGCGAACGCATCATGTCGACGCTGCGTTCGCAGGGCTATGCCTTCAGCCGCGACTATGAGGGCGCCGACATCGTCCTGGTCAACACCTGCGGCTTTCTCGACAGCGCCAAGCAGGAATCGCTGGAGGCCATCGGCGAAGCGCTCAATGAAAACGGCCGCGTCATCGTCACCGGCTGCCTGGGCGTGGAAGAGAGCCTGATCCGCGAGACCCACCCCAATGTGCTGGCCATCACCGGCCCGCACCAATATGAATCGGTGGTGTCGGCCGTGCACGAACACCTGCCGCCCGTGCCCAACAAATTCGTCGACCTGGTGCCCGAAGCCGGGCTGCGCCTGACGCCGCGCCATTACGCCTATCTCAAGATTTCCGAAGGCTGCAACAATCGCTGCTCCTTCTGCATCATCCCCCAGATCAGGGGCGACCTGGCCTCGCGCCCCGCCGGCGGCATCCTGGCGGAAGCGGAAGGGCTGGTCCGCTCCGGCGTCAAGGAATTGCTGGTCATCAGCCAAGACACCAGCGCCTATGGGCTCGACATCAAATATGCCGAGAGCAATTATCGCGGCCGCCCGGTCAAGGCGAAATTCTACGATCTCGCCAAGGAACTGGGCCAGTTCGGCGCCTGGGTGCGCCTGCACTATGTCTACCCCTACCCCCATGTCGACGCGGTGATGGAACTGATGGCCGAAGGGCTGGTGCTGCCCTATCTCGACATTCCCTTCCAGCACGCCTCCCCGAAAATCCTCAAGGCCATGCGCCGTCCGGCGCATCAGGAAAAGACGCTGAATCGAATTCTCGACTGGCGCCGCCAAGTCCCTGATCTGACAGTGCGTTCCAACTTCATCGTCGGCTTCCCCGGCGAGACCGAGGAAGATTTCGAGATGATGCTCGACTTCATCGAGGAAGCCGAGATCGACCGCGCCGGCTGCTTCAAATATGAGCCGGTGACCGGCGCTCCTGCCAATGAACTGGACGGCATCGTGCCCGACGAGGTGGCGCAGGAGCGCTGGGAACAGCTCATGGAAGTGGCCCAGAACGTCTCCGCCGGGCAATTGGCCAAGAAGGTGGGCCGCACCATCCAGGTGCTGGTCGACGACGTGCAGCCCGAGACCAACCGGGCCATCGCCCGCTCCAAATGGGACGCCCCGGAAATCGACGGCCAGGTCATCATCGATAACGCCACCAATATCAAGGTCGGCGACATGGTCGAGGTGCGGGTGACCGAGAGCGACGAATACGACCTCTTTGCCGAGCCGGTGACGCCGCTCAACTGAGCGGCGCCTGCCGAAAACCGATTCATCGCCAACCGCTTGGCCGGTTTTCCTGACTCGATCCGGGAAACAAAATCCCTCCCGGGGCCGGCGCGGCGCAACGGCGTTGTCGCGCTTCCGCCCGGCGGTAAATTAGTCATCCGAAACACCGTTTTGCCGCTGGACGACGCGCCGAACGCCATAGCATCAAGCTGCCAACGTCACGCCATCGTTGGGAAAACAGCGCCAGATGAACAAGATTTTCGCCTCCGCTTTCGCCGCACTCCTTCTGGGCGCGGGCCCGGCTCTCGCCCAGCCGACAGACATCCTCAATGCCTCCTATGACATCGCCCGCGAGCTGTTCGAGGCCGAAAATGCCGCCTATGCCGCCGGTGGCGCCACGGTGACGGTCAACCAGTCCCATGCCGGCACCTCCACCCAGGCGCGCGCCATTCTCGAAGGCCTGGCCGCCGACGTGGTGACCTTCAACCAGGTGACCGACATCGAAAAGCTGGTGGAAGGCGGCTTCGTCTCCGCCGAATGGCAGAGCGAATTCCCCAACCAGGCCTCGCCCTTCTATTCCCTGCCCGCCTTCCTCGTGCGCGCCGGCAACCCCAAGGCCATCGCCGGCTGGGCCGATCTCGCCCGCGAGGACGTGAAGGTGATCTTCCCCAACCCCAAGACCTCGGGCAATGCGCGCTACACCTATCTGGCCGCCCGCGCCTGGGCCGATGAGGAATTCGGCGGCGACCAGGCCAAGGTGGAAGAATACCTGACCAAGGTGTTCAACAACGTGCCGGTGTTCGAGACCGGCGGGCGCGGCGCCACCACCGCCTTTGCCGAGCGCGGGCTGGGCGACGTGCTGGTGACCTTCGAGGCCGAGGTGCTGAGCGCCGTCGAGCTGCTGGGCGCCGACAAATACCAGGCCGTGGTGCCGGCGGTGAGCCTCCTGGCCGAATTCCCCGTCGCCATCGTCGACAAGGTGGTCGATGCCCGCGGCAGCCGCGACCTGGCCAGGGACTATCTCGACTTCCTCTATTCGCCCGCCGGCCAGCGCGTCGCCGCCGAGCGCAACCACCGCGTCAGCGATCCGACCCTGGCCGCCGAATTCGCCGGCCGCTTCCCCGATGTGCGGCTGGTCAACGTCGATGACGCCTTTGGCGGCTGGGCCAAGGTGACGGCAGAGCATTTCGCCGATGGCGGCCTGCTCGACAAGGTTTTCCTCAACCAGTAGGCGGCTTCGCAACCGGCAATCAGTCATCACCGGGCCCGCCCGGTGATGATGCTTTAAGAGGCGTGGGGGACAAGGAATGGCGCGCAAACCCGGCAGGCACCTGCTGCCCGGATTCGGGCTGACGCTGGGCGTGTCGCTGCTCTATCTCAGCCTCATCATCGTCTTGCCACTGCTGGCCATGCTGCTCAAGGTGGGCGGCATGGGATGGGCGGAATTCTGGCGCATCGCCAGCTCCAACCGGGCTTTAGCGGCTTACCGCATCACTTTCGGTTCCGCCTTCATCGCCACCATTTTCAACGGGCTTTTCGGGCTGCTGCTGGCCTGGG
>NZ_JAUCDN010000251.1:0-4834 GCF_034675085.1 Devosia sp. | reverse complement strand
GAAGCTGCCGCGCCCGCTGCATGTGATCGAAGGGCCGCTGATGGCGGGCATGGGGATCGTGGGGGACCTGTTCGGCTCGGGCAAGATGTTCCTGCCGCAGGTGGTCAAATCCGCGCGGGTGATGAAGCAGGCCGTGGCGCTGCTGCTGCCCTATATGGAGGCCGAAAAGGAGGCCAATGGCGGCGGGGACGACCGCCAGAGCGCCGGCAAGGTGCTGATGGCGACGGTGAAGGGCGACGTGCACGATATCGGCAAGAACATCGTCGGCGTCGTGCTCTCCTGCAACAATTACGAGATCATCGACCTGGGCGTGATGGTGCCCGCCGCCAAGATTCTGGAGACGGCGCGCGAGCAAAAGGTCGACATCATCGGGCTTTCCGGGCTCATCACCCCGTCGCTGGACGAAATGGCGCATGTGGCCGCCGAAATGGAGCGGGAGGGGTTCGACATTCCCCTGCTCATCGGCGGGGCAACGACCAGCCGCGTGCATACGGCGGTGAAAATCCATCCGCGCTACGAGCGTGGGCAGGCCGTGCATGTCAACGACGCCAGCCGCGCCGTGGGCGTGGTGAGCAATCTGCTCTCGCCCGACACCAAGGCCGATTTCATCGCCCAGGTGCGCGCCGATTATGCGCGGGCCACCGCCGCACATGAGCGGGCCGAGGCGGAAAAGAAGCGCCTGCCGCTGGCGGCGGCGCGGGAAAATGCCTTCAAGACCGACTGGTCGACCTATGCCCCGCCGCCGCCGAGCTTTACCGGCATCAAAAAGTTCGAGGATTTCGACCTGGCGGAGCTGGCGCGCTATATCGACTGGACGCCCTTCTTCCAGGCTTGGGAATTGCGCGGGCGCTATCCGGCCATTCTGGAGGACGAGCGGCAGGGCGAGGCGGCGCGGGCGCTGTGGGCCGACGCCCAGAAGATGCTGGAGCAGGTGATCGCGGAAAAATGGTTCAAGCCGCGCGCGGTGATCGGCTTCTGGCCGGCCAATGCGGTGGGCGACGACATCCGCCTGTTCACCGACGAAAGCCGCAAGGAAGAACTGGCGACGCTCTATACGCTGCGCCAGCAGCTTTCCAAGCGCGACGGCAAGGCCAATATGGCGCTGTCCGACTTCATGGCGCCGCTGGAGACCGGCCATGCCGACCATATCGGGGGGTTCGTCGTGACGGCCGGCATCGAGGAAGTGGCCATCGCCGAGCGTTTCGAGCGGGCCAATGACGATTATTCCTCCATTCTGGTCAAGGCCCTGGCCGACCGCTTCGCCGAGACGCTGGCCGAATTCATGCACCTCAAGGTGCGGCGCGAGCATTGGGGCTATGCCCGCGACGAAGCGCTGACGCCCGACGAGATCATCCTGGAAAAATACCGCGGCATCCGCCCTGCCCCGGGCTATCCGGCCCAGCCCGACCACACCGAAAAAACCACGCTGTTCCGCCTGCTCGACGCGGAAAACCAGGTGGGGGTGGAACTGACCGAAAGCTATGCCATGTGGCCGGGCTCGTCCGTGGCCGGGCTCTATTTCAGCCATCCGGATGCCTATTATTTCGGCGTGGCCAAGGTGGAGCGCGACCAGGTGGTCGATTATTCGCAACGCAAGGGCATGGCCATGGAAGAGGTGGAGCGCTGGCTGGGGCCGATCCTCAACTATATCCCCGGCAATGCGGTGGCGGCGGAATGAAACCGGCTATAGCGGTGCAACTGGTAACCGCGGGCGAACCCGTTCCCGCGCCCGCGCCCGGCTCGGCCTGGCTGGTTCTGCCGGCCAATAGCGGGCACGAGCATCCCGACGGGGCCGTTTGCCCGGTCTGCGCCGCCGCGACCGATGTGCGGGCGCTGCTGTTCGACCTGCTGGAAAGCGCGCGGCAGGGTTTGCGCCCGGCGTTCACCCGGGTGGTGGTGGATGCGCGGGCGGTGACGGATGCGGCGCGCGTCGTGGCGGCGCTGGAAGGAAAGCTGCCGGCGACGGCATTGCGCGACCACGAGGTGGCGCGGCGGTTTTTCCTGGAGATGTGAGGTCGGCCCCGGCGCGGCGGCCGGGGCGACAATTGGCTTATTCGCTGGCCACGTCGGTGGCGACGCCTACGCGCTGGGCAAGAGCGGCTTCCATGAACTCGTCGAGATCGCCGTCGAGCACCACGGAGGGCTGGCCGCTTTCCACGCTGGTGCGCAGATCCTTCACCATCTGGTAGGGCTGGAGCACATAGGAGCGGATCTGGTGGCCCCAGCCGATATCGGTCTTGCTGGCCGCCTGGGCGTTGGCCGCCTCTTCGCGCTTCTGCAATTCGGCCTCGTAGAGGCGCGATTTCAGCATGGCCATGGCCGTGGCGCGGTTCTTGTGCTGGCTGCGCTCGGCCTGGCAGGCCACGATGATGCCCGAGGGCACGTGGGTGATGCGGATGGCCGAGTCGGTGGTGTTGACGTGCTGCCCGCCGGCGCCCGAGGAGCGGTAGGTGTCGACCTTGAGGTCGGCTTCGCGGATCTCGATATCGATGGAATCATCGACCACCGGATAGACCCAGACGCTGGAAAAGCTGGTGTGGCGGCGCGCCGCCGAGTCATAGGGGCTGATGCGCACCAGGCGATGCACGCCGCTCTCGGTCTTGAGCCAGCCATAGGCGTTGTGGCCCTTGACCAGAATGGTGGCGGACTTGATGCCGGCCTCTTCGCCATCGTGGAATTCGATGGATTCGACCTTCATCTTCCGCCGTTCGGCCCAGCGGCTATACATGCGCAGCAGCATGCTGGCCCAATCCTGGCTCTCGGTGCCGCCAGCGCCGGAGTGGATTTCCACATAGCAGTCATTGGCATCGACCTCGCCCGAAAGCAGGGTCTCGATCTGCTGGCGGCGCGCGGACTGGCGCAGCTCCTCCAGGGCGGCCTCGGCATCGCGCACGATATCGGCGTCGCCCTCGGCCTCGCCCAGTTCGATCAGCTCGACATTGTCCCGAATGCCGGCTTCCAGCTCGCGCACCGCCTTGACGGCGCTGTCGAGCTCGTCGCGCTCGCGCATGGCGATGCGGGCCTTGTCGGGATCGTTCCAGAAATCGGGGGATTCGGTTTGCGCGTTCAGCGCGTCGAGGCGGACTTCAGCAGTATCCCAGTCAAAGATGCCTCCTCAGCAGGGTCAGAACCTGCTCGATTTCGGCGACGGTCTTTTCGGTTTCCGTACGCATTGAAAAGAAATTCCCTAGATGAATGGGCTCCGTTTAGCGGAGCGCGAAAAAAGGATCAACCACCCCGGCTCAGTTGAGTTCGACCCAGCTGCCGGTGGTGCGGTCGTAAACGCGCTGGCCGCTGTTCTGGGGGGGCGAGGACGAACGGCCCGGCTGGGTGATGAAACCCGAGCCATATTGCTGCTGCATCATCTGCTCGCGCTGGATGGCGTCGAACGCTCCCACATCGATGCCGATGACCGAGGTGAGCAGATTGGGCCCGGTGCCGGGCTTGAACGCCTCCTGGATGCCCGCCTCGCCCTCGAAGGCCTTGGCGCCGGAATTGGGATTGATCCAGGCCGTCGTCATGCCGGAGGGCATGCTGAAGGCGGTGGGCGGGGTTCCTTCGAGGGCCTTTTGCATGAACTCGGTGAAGATGGGCACCGCGAAGCTGCCGCCGGTGACCGAACTGCCCATGGAGCGCGGCTTGTCGTAGCCGACATAGACGCCCACGGCCAACTCGGGGGTGAAGCCGACGAACCAGGCGTCCTTGTAGTCATTGGTGGTGCCGGTCTTGCCCGCCACAGGACGGTTGAGCACGCGGGCGGCCGTGCCGGTGCCGCGCAGCACCACGCCTTCCATCATCGAGGTGATCTGGTAGGCGGTCATCGGATCGAGCACCTGCTCGCGATTGTCGACGATGATCGGCTCGCCCTGCCCGTGCCAGTCGGGGGCCTCGCAGCCCTGGCACTGGCGCTGGTCGTGGCGATAGACGGTGTTGCCGTAGCGATCCTGAATGCGATCGATCAGGGTGGGCACGATCTTGCGGCCGCCATTGGCGATGGTGGCATAAGCGGCGGTCATGCGCATGTCGGTGGTTTCGCCCGCGCCCAGCGACATGGCCAGCACCGGCTGCATGGAATCGTAGACGCCGAACAGCTTGGCGTATTCGGCGATGAGCGGCATGCCCAGATCCTTGGCCAGGCGCACGGTCATGACGTTGCGGCTGCGCTCGATGCCCCGCCGCAGGGTCTGGGGACCGTAAAATTCCTGCGCATAGTTTTCCGGCCGCCAGATGGAGCCGTCGGCATTGCGGATCTCCACCGGCGCGTCCAGCACCACCGAGGCGGGCGTATAGCCATTGTCGAGGGCGGCGGCATAGACGATGGGTTTGAAGGACGAGCCGGGCTGGCGCAGCGCCTGGGTGGCGCGGTTGAACTCGCTCATGGCGTAGGAAAAGCCGCCCACCATGGCCAATACGCGCCCGGTGCGCGGGTCCATGGCGACCAGCGCGCCCTCGATCTCGGGCACCTGTTCGAGCGTGTAGACGCCCTGCTTGCCTGAAACCGGGGAAACATAGATCACATCTCCCACGTTAAGGATATTCTGCAAGGGCTTGGAAACCCATTTGATTTCCGGGCCGGACAGCGTGCCGGTGACGCGATCCTCCGCCACGCCGCCGCCGGCAATGCTGGCGGGGCGCAGGCCGATGGTCGCCTCGTTGGAGCCCATTTCCAGCACCACGGCCAATTGCCATTCCGGCACATCGCCGAGCGGACTGATCTTGTTGACGTCGAGGCCCCAATCCTCACCCAGTTCGATGCTGGCGACCGGCTCGCGGAAGCCTCGGGCCCGGTCATAGGCCATCAGGCCATCCATCAGCGCCCGGCGGGCAAATTCCT
>NZ_JAUCDN010000250.1:0-4865 GCF_034675085.1 Devosia sp. | reverse complement strand
GCTTGTGCTGGCCAGCGCGAATTCGGCCTTTTCTAGCGCCGCCTGCGCCGTGCGCACATTGGGGTTGTCCGCGTCCACCGCGCCCGCCACCACGCGCAGCCGCTCCACCTCGGCTTCCGCCGCCTGCACATTGAGCATGGACGAGCGCTGGCCGGCCTCAGCCTGGCTCAGCTTGGCGGGCGCGATCAGCTCTTTTTCATGCAATTGCCGGGCGCGGGCCAGATCGTCCTCGGCGGTTTCCAGCGCCAGCCGCGCCTGTTCCAGCTTGGCCTCGGCGGCGGGGATGGCGGCAAAGCTCGATCCCACCGAATTGAGCACCTGCGCCAATTGCGCCCGGGCCTGCTCCACATCCATGGCATAGGGCGTATCGTCGATGCGGAACAGAACCTGCCCCGCGCGCACCTCTGCATTGTCGGAGATCGCCACCTGGGTGACCGGGCCGCCGACGCGCGCCGAAATCTGCGTCACATCGGCGATCACCGAGGCGCCGCCGGCAAAGGGGGCATGATGATCCGAAAGTGGATACCAGGCGATGCACAGCCCCAGAATGCCCACAAGCAGCAGCGCAATACGTCCCGCCTTCCTGCGGGAGGCGTTGGGGGCGGCAGTCCCGGCCTTTTCCTCTGCCATGGACTCGTTTGCCGCAACCGGCTGGGGCGCGGGTGCGGCTTCCAGCGCGATGACGGCATCTTTTTCGGCGTCGAAAGCATCTTCCGCCGTGTCCACCACTGCCCTGATCTGTGCCATATTCTATCTCCCGGCTGCGATTGCCGGGTTGATCTAAGCGATCGCTGTTCGCTTTGCAATAAAGATACTATGTTGCAAAGCTAATTTTAGGCGTGAGGGCCATGGCGCAGGACGAAAAAACCGGGCTGGACGATATTATCCGCGAGCTTTCCGCCGAGATCAGTCATGTCTACCGCCTCGCCGCCGAACAGGCCGGGCTCAACCTGACCGACCTGATGAGCCTCTATTTCATCAAGGGGGAGGAGGGCGGCGCCACGCCCAAACTGCTCGCCGCCCATCTGGGCCTCACCAGCGGGGCCACCACCATTTTGCTCAACCGGCTGGAAGCGCGCGGTTTCGTGCGGCGGCAGCCTCATCCCACCGACCGGCGCGGCGTCCTGCTGGCGCTGGGGCCGGAGGCGAACCGGCAGGAATTTCTCAATCTGCGCCAGCGCCTCCTGGCGCTCAATGCCGGCATCATCGCCGAACTGTCCGCCGAGGAGGCCAATGTGGTGCGCCGCTTCATGTCCCGCATGCTCGCCAATACCCGCGATTCGCTGCGCGGCTTCCGGCTGGAACAAACCGGCGCCACCCCCCGCGACAAATCCCCCTCGTGACAGGCAGGCGTTTTCTCCCTTGCGGAACTGCGCTAGGCTTCGGCCATGAAGCCGCCCGCGCCCTTTTTGCCGATCCTTGCCCTAGGGGCCCTTTGCCCTGGCGGCCCTGACATTTCCCGGGAGCCTGTAACTTGAGTGCAACCCTGAGTGCCGGTGCCGCGCGGCCCGCTGTCCTGTCGAGGCGCTGAACAATGGTTTTTCTTCCCCAGGAGGTCATCGCCAGAAAGCGCGATGGGCAGGCCCTTTCCGCCGAGGAGATTTCGCGCTTCATCGCCGGTTTTGCCGCCGGCACCGTCTCCCCGGCCCAGGCCGCAGCCTTCGCCATGGCGGTCTATTTCCGCGACATGGGCATGGATGAGCGCGTGGCGCTGACCCTGGCCATGCGCGACAGCGGCGAAGTGCTCGACTGGTCCGATCTCGACGGGCCGGTGGCCGACAAGCATTCCACCGGCGGGGTAGGGGACAATGTCTCGCTCATGCTCGCCCCCATCCTCGCCGCCATCGGCATTTACGTGCCGATGATTTCCGGGCGCGGCCTGGGCCACACCGGCGGCACGCTCGACAAGTTCGATGCCATTCCCGGCTACCAGACCAGCCCCGACAATGCCCTGTTCCGCCGCGCCGTGCGCGAGGCCGGCTGCGCCATTATCGGCCAGACCGCAGATCTGGCGCCTGCCGACAAGGCGCTTTACGCCATCCGCGACGTCACCGCGACGGTCGAATCCATTCCCCTCATCACTGCCTCCATCCTCTCCAAGAAGCTGGCCGCCGGGCTCGGCGCGCTGGTGCTTGACGTCAAGACCGGGTCCGGTGCCTTCATGCCCACGCTGGAGCAATCCACGGCGCTGGCCGCAAGCCTGGTCGCGGTCGCCAATGGCGCTGGCCTGAGGACCACGGCGCTCATCACCGACATGAACCAGCCTTTGGCCAGTGCCGCCGGCAATGGCCTCGAAATGCGCAACGCCGTCGATTTCCTCACCGGCGCCCATCAGGATGCGCGGCTGCGCGAGGTGACGCTCGCCCTGTGCGCCGAGCTTGCCCTCATGGCCGGCCGTGCCGACACCCCGGAGGCCGCGCGCCATGCGGTGGACGCCGCCCTCGATTCCGGCCGTGCCACCGAGCATTTTTCAAGAATGGTCGCGGCGCTGGGCGGCCCGGCCGATTTTGTGCCCCATATGGACCGCTACCTCGCCCCCGCGCCGATCGTCCGCGATGTTTTTGCCCGCGAGGCCGGCTATGTCGGCCAGATCGATGCGCGCGGCGTCGGCATGGCCGTTGTCGCCCTGGGCGGCGGCCGCGCCACCCCCACCGACAGCATCGACCACCGCGTCGGCTTCGACCGGCTCGCCGGGCTTGGCGCGCGGCTCGATCCGTCCACGCCCATCGCCCGCCTTCACGCCGCCGACGAGGCCAGCGCCGCCGACGCCGAGGCCCGCCTCAGGGCTGCCTATCGCATCGGTGAGCGCGCCCCCGAATTTCCCCTGATCGCCGGCCGCATCACGCCCAAGGAGTAAGCCCATGCCTCGCGCCATTTTGTGCATTCTCGACAGCGTCGGCATTGGCGGCGCGCCCGACGCCGCCGATTATGGCGATGCGGGCGCCGATACCATCGGCCACATCGCCCAATGGGCCGCCGCCGGCAAGGCCGACCGGCCCGGCCTGCGCGCCGGCCCGCTGCATCTGCCCAATCTGGATGCCATGGGCCTGGGCGCCGCTGCGCTGCTGTCCACCGGCACGCTGCCGCCCGGTCTGTCCGCCACGCCCAAAGGTGGCCGCTTCGGTGTCGGCCGCGAAGTCTCGAAAGGAAAGGACACCCCCTCCGGTCATTGGGAGATCGCCGGCGTCCCGGTGCCCTTCGACTGGGGTTATTTCCCTCATGCCATTCCGGCTTTCCCCGACGAGCTTGTGGCCGCCCTGGTCGAAAAGGCGGGGCTCCCGGGCATTCTGGGCAATCGCCATGCCTCGGGCACCGAGATCATCGCCGAGTTGGGCGAGGAGCATATAAGCACCGGCAAGCCCATCTGCTACACCTCCGTCGACAGCGTCTTCCAGATCGCCGCGCACGAAACCCATTTCGGTCTCGACCGGCTCTATCGCGTCTGCGAGATCGCCTTTGAATTGACCGCCCCGCTGCGGATCGGCCGCGTCATCGCCCGGCCTTTCCTCGGCGAGGATGCGCACAGCTTCAAGCGCACCGGCAATCGCCGCGACTTTGCCATTTCGCCGCCCGAGCCGACCTTGCTCGACCGCAACCAGGCCGCCGGCCACCAGGTTTTCGCCATCGGCAAGATTTCCGACATCTATGCCGGCTCCGGCGTCACCCATAAGATCAAGGGCACCGGCATTCCCCAGCTGTTCGACAAGACGCTGGACGCCATGGAAATGGCGGGCGACGGCGCGCTCGTCATGACCAATTTCGTCGATTTCGACAGTGAATACGGCCATCGCCGTGACGTGCCCGGCTATGCGGCGGCGCTGGAACTGTTCGATGCGCGCCTGCCCGAGATGATTTCAAAACTGCGCCACGACGATCTTTTGGTGCTCACCGCCGATCACGGCAACGATCCGACCTGGCCGGGCACCGACCACACGCGCGAACAGACCCCGATCCTGGTTTTTTCCCCAACCCTGCCGCCGGGGGAGATTGGCATTCGCCCCAGCTTCACCGATATTGGCGAAACCATTGCCGCCTGGCTGGGGCTCGCCCCCGGCCGCCACGGCAAGTCTTTCCTCTAGTCAATATGCAGGGTGATCCGATGAGCAAACTCGTGGGCAATGTAACGGTCATCGATCATCCGCTGATCCAGCACAAGCTGACCATCATGCGCAACAAGGAGACCTCCATTGCCGGCTTCCGGCGGCTCCTGCGCGAAATCGCCCATCTCATGTGCTATGAGGTGACGCGCGATCTGGAGTTGGAGCTGATCGACATCGAGACCCCGATGTCGCCGATGAAATCGCCCGCCATCAAGGGCAAGAAGCTGGTTTTCGCCTCCATCCTGCGCGCCGGCAATGGCCTGCTCGATGGCATGCTCGATCTCGTCCCCGCCGCCCGCGTCGCCCATATCGGGCTTTACCGCGACCATGAGACGCTCGAGCCGGTCGAATATTACTTCAAGGCTCCCTCCAGCCTGGAAGATCGTCTCATCATCGTTGTCGATCCCATGCTGGCCACCGCCAATTCGGCTACCGCCGCCATCGACAAGCTCAAGGAGCGCGGCGCCAACGATATCCGCTTCCTCTGCCTGCTCGCCGCGCCCGAGGGCATCAAGCGCTTCACCGAAGCCCATCCCGACGTGCCGGTCTTCACTGCCGCCATCGACAGCCATCTCAACGAAAAAGGCTATATCGTCCCCGGCCTCGGCGACGCCGGCGACCGCATGTACGGCACGAAGTGATGGCCCTCACGCGCTGATCGCGCTCCGGGCGGGGCGCGCCACGCGCGGGGTCCTCGCGGCGCTCGGCCAAGGGGGCATCCACCAGGCCCCACCTCTCCCGGTGGGGGAGAGGTCGGCGCGCCGC
>NZ_JAUCDN010000249.1:0-4920 GCF_034675085.1 Devosia sp. | reverse complement strand
GGATCGGCGTTGAGCACGCCGGGAAAATTCATCATCTCGGCCAGCCCGATCACCTTGGGGTGGCCGCGGAAGGGTTCGAGATCGGCGATTTCCAGCGCCGCGCCAGCCGTCTCGAATTGCGTGGCCGGCACGCAGGAGGACAGGTTGATGCGCACGTCCATGATGGTGTGTTCGGCGCTGTCGAGAAAATAGCGAATGCCCTCGGCCCCGAGCACATTGGCGATTTCATGCGGGTCGCAAATGGCGGTGGTGACGCCATGGGGCAGAACGCAGCGGTCGAATTCATGCGGGGTGACCAAGGAGGATTCGATGTGCAGATGCGTGTCGATGAAGCCGGGCACGGCGAAGCGCCCTCCGCCCTTGATCACGCTGCGCCCCTCATAGGAGGCATGGGTGCCCACGATGCGGTCGCCGACAATGGCGATATCGGTGCGGTTCACCGCGCCGGTGATGACGTCGAGCAGGTTGACGTCGCGGATGACCAGGTCGGCGGGTTCCTTGCCCTGGCCGGCCATGATCATGCGGGTGAGGGTGGCGGGGCTGGTCATGGGCGCGTCCTTTTTGCTCTTGCCCGAGGGTCGGCTGCGGCGGGCCCGGCGTCAAGGCCCGGCGGAACTCCCGGTGCCGTCCTGACGTTGCGCCTGGGTCAACCCATGGAGCGTGCCATGAAAACCTATGATCCGCACAAATCGCCGACCCAGGTACGCCAGGGCAATACGCGGCAGATGAATATGCGGGTGCTGGTCATCTCCACCGCCGGCATCATCGTGCTGTTCGCGCTGCTCTATATTCTGTTCCTGCGCCCCGGTCTGGGCGGCTGATCCGGCGCTTCAGCTGCCGGTGCGGCGCAGGGGATGAAGGGCGTCCTCGAAGAGGGCGAGGATTTTTTCGCGCGTCACGCCCCCCGAGAACAGGAAGCCCTGCAGGGTATTGCAGCCCATGCGCCCCAGGATCGCCGCCTGGCCCTCGGTTTCCACGCCCTCGGCGGTGACCTCGATATCCATGGCATGGGCCAGGGTGACGATGGCCTGGGTGATGGCCACCGAGACATGCCCGTCGGCGAGCTGGCTGACGAAGGAACGGTCGATCTTGATGCGATCCACCGGATAGCGCTTGAGATAGGAGAGCGAGGAATAGCCGGTGCCGAAATCGTCGAGCGCGATATGGATGCCGGCGTCGCGGAAGGTGCGCAGATTGGCCGCCGAGACGTGCTCGTCGTCGAGCAGGATGGATTCGGTGATTTCCAGCTCCAGGTCTTCCGGCGCCATGCCGGTCTGGTCGAGAATGTCGAAGACCTGGGTGGCGAAGCGCGGGTTGCGAAGCTGGGTGGGCGAGATGTTGACGGCGATGGTGCGGCCGGGGACGGTGCTGCCCAGCTCGCAGGCGCGGCGCAGCACGAATTCGCCCAGTGCCTCGATCAGGCCGGTATTTTCCGCCACCGGAATGAAGCGGGCGGGCGCGACCTGGCCGAATTTGGGGTGGCGCCAGCGCGCCAGCGCCTCGGCGCCGATGATCCTGCGGGTCTTCTGGTCCAGCAGCGGCTGGAAGGCGACGTCGAGCTGGTCGTGCCGTTGCAGGGCGTCACGCAGTTCACCCTCGATGGTGTGCTGCATCTGCACCAGTTCGTTCATGTGCTCTTCGTAGATCACGGCGCAGTTGCGTCCGCCGGCCTTGGCCTCGTAAAGCGCGATATCGGCCTTGCGCACCAGTTCGCGCGGCTCCACCGGCGCGTCGGCGACATGCACGATGCCGATGCTGGCCCCGACATGGGCCTTGAAATTGTTGAGATCGAAGGGGCGCCCGATGGACTCGATGATGCGGTTGGCCATGATCATGGTGTCGGGCCGCCGTCCCTGCGAGGAGACCAGGATGGCGAATTCGTCCCCGCCCAGCCGCGCCAGCATGGCCTGGGGGCCGATAATGGCGCGGATACGCTGGCCCACCGCGCAGATCAGCGCGTCGCCGGCCTGATGGCCCAGCGTATCGTTCACCTGCTTGAAGCGGTCGAGGTCGAGCATCAGCAGCGATAATTGCGTGCCGTTTTCGCGCTGGTCGAGCAGGGCCCGGGCCAGATGGGTGTCGAAGCTCATGCGATTGGGCAGGCCGGTCAGCCGGTCGTGGGCAGCCTGGTGCTCGGCGTGGCGGCGGCCCGCCTCCAGCGCCGCGGCCGAGCGGCGCAACTGGCCCAGCAGCAGCACCACCAGAATGGCGGCGATGGCGAAGGCGGCGATCAGCGCCGGCCCGGTCTGGCGCAGCATGGTCAGGCCCGGCCGGTCGCGCTCCCATTCGAAAAAGGCGATGAAGCGCCCGGCATCGTTGAGGATGGGAAAGCTGGCGCGGCCCGAGGCGGGGGTGTCGGCCAGGGTGAAGTGGCCGTCCTCGAACATATATTCGCGGCTGAGGCGGCTGGAGGCCTCGCCATCGAGGAACAGTGCCCCGGCGATGATATATTCGCTGCCCGGTTGCTGGGTCAGCCGGCCGGTGTCGGAGGTGATGGCCATGACCCCGACAATGGCCGGCATGCCCTCGATCAGGGCGAAATCGGTGGCGGCGCGCGGCGTCGTTCTGGCCAGCGCCAGGGGCAGGGCCGGGGGCATGGCGCGCAGCCGGCTCACCAGCATTTCCACCGTGCCGGCCATGGCGCCATAGCTGGCCAGCTCCGCCGGCACGCCATTGGTCATCACGTAAAGCGGGCGGCCGGTGGCGTTGAGCAGCACCGAGCGGCCATGGCCGAGAAAGGCATGCGACCACAGCCCGATATTGGCGTTCACCCAGTTGAAATTGAAGGCGAGCTTGGAATTGACCAGCGTGTCGTCGCGGTTGGCGATGCTGGCCAGGTCATGGCCGAGCTGGTCGCGGCGCGTCTGGATCACCTCGGCGATCATGGCGCTTTGCCGCTCCAGCGCCCGCTGGTCGATATCGGCGGTGGACCAGAAAACGAAGCCGAGCACGGCCGCTGCCGTGGTGACCAGGGCCAGCACGACGGGCAGCAGCACTGTCGCCGAATAGCGCCATCGCTCGATTGTCGAATTCTTGCTTCGCATCCACCAGCCGGTTTCGTTCGGAGGGTCGCGTCAGCATAGGTAGGTAGACTTGCGGACTGGTTACCAAGCTCGGCGCAATTCCCCCGTCCCGCCTCTCGCCGCGAGGGGCGAAACTGGCTAGGCTGGTGGCCTTGTCCTGCCCTCCTGGAGCCGATCATGAGCAAAGTGCGCGCCCTTGTTCTCGAACGCCAGCACGCGCTGGCCCTGCGCGATATCGAGCTGCCGCTCGAAACCGGGCCGGGCATGGTCCGCATCGCCATCCACACCGTGGGCGTGTGCGGCTCGGACGTGCACTACTATACCCATGGGCGGATCGGCCCCTTCGTGGTCGAGGCGCCCATGGTGCTGGGCCACGAGGCCGCCGGCACGGTGGTGGAAGTGGGCGCGGGGGTGAGCCATCTCAAGGTGGGCGACCGGGTGTGCATGGAGCCGGGCATCCCCGATCCCAATTCCCGCGCCAGCCGGCTGGGCATGTACAATGTCGATCCGGCGGTGCGGTTCTGGGCCACCCCGCCGGTGCATGGCGTGCTGACGCCCGAAGTGGTGCATCCGGCCAATTACACCTTCAGGTTGCCCGACACTGTCAGCTTCGCCGAAGGCGCCATGGTCGAGCCCTTTGCGGTGGGCATGCAGGCGGCCAGCAAGGCGCGCATCGCGCCCGGCGACACGGCGGTGGTGCTGGGCGCAGGGCCCATCGGCACCATGGTGGCGCTGGCGGCGCTGGCCGGCGGCTGCGCGCGGGTGATCCTGGCCGATCTGGCCCAGCCCAAGCTCGACATCGCCGCCCGCTATGCCGGCATCATCCCGGTCAATATCGCCCGGGAGAACCTGGCCGAAAAAATCCACGAGATCACCGAGGGCTGGGGCGCCGATATCGTCTTTGAATGCTCGGGCTCGCCCAGGGCGTGGCAGACGATCATGGAGCTGCCGCGCCCCGGCGGCGTCATCGTGGTGGTGGGCCTGCCGGTCGAGCCGGTGGCGGTGGATATCGCCGCCGCCTCGACGCTGGAGGTGCGCATCGAGAATGTCTTCCGCTATGCCCACCAATATGAGCGCGCCATTGCCCTGATCGCCTCGGGCAAGGTCGACCTCAAGCCGCTGATCTCGGCAACCTTCCCGTTTGAAGACTCCATCGCCGCCTTCGAGCGCGCCGTCGAGGCCCGGCCGGACGACGTCAAGCTGCAAATCCGCGTCGCCGATTGAGCCACCGGCTGGCGCCGGAACCGGACAGGGCCGCCGGGGTTGTGGTTCCACCACGACCCAGCGGGAGACGCCCATGGATACCGGCAATGGCTTCGGATTCGTCGACACCTACCTGCCTCAGCACATCATCGCCATCCGCCTGCTCGTCGCCGCTCTTCTGGGGGCGGTGATCGGGTTCGAGCGCGAGGTCAACACCGCCGAGGCGGGGTTGCGCACCCATATTCTGGTGGCGGTGGCCGCCGCCCTGTTCACCATCCTCGCCTTCGAGATTTTCCACACCATCGAGCCGGGCGAGGCCGGGTCGCGCGCCGATCCGATCCGCGCCGTCGAGGCGGTGACGGCCGGCATCGCCTTTCTGGGGGCGGGCGCCATCTTCCGCTCGGGCGACAATGTGCAGGGGCTGACCACCGGCGCCGGCATGTGGCTGGCCGGGGCGGTGGGGGTGGCCGCGGCGCTGGGCTATTATGGCGTGGCCTTGGGGACGGCGCTGTTGGCGGTGCTGGTGCTGGCGGCCTTGCGGGCCGTTTCCCATGGCATGCTGCATGGCGGGGGCAAGGACAGGGCGGGCCGCGGGGAGAAGCATTTGGAGGGGCCCCGGCGCTGAGGGACGCGCGCCCGGCCCATGCTTCTCCCCCCGTGCGGGCAACGACCGGGAGGCGTCGTGTCCGCGCCC
>NZ_JAUCDN010000248.1:0-4934 GCF_034675085.1 Devosia sp. | reverse complement strand
GGAAAGGCGCCGACGCCGGGCAGGATGATGACACCGCACCCATCCAGCACATCGGGATCATGGCTGAGCCGACTGCGCAGGCCCAGCATGCGCAGCGAACGCTCGACCGAGGCGACATTGCCGATGCCATAGTCGACGATGCCGACGAGGCGGGCGCTCACAGGCCCACCCCGACCTGGAATTTGCGGGTGATGCGCCCGTCGGCGGCGATGTCGAACAGCTCGCGGTTGACCGAGGCGCGAACCTGCTCCCAGAAGGCCTCGACCGTGATGCCGATATAGGCGCAAAAGCTGGCGATATAGTCGGGGGAGCAGGCATCGTCATAGTTCTCGACCAGGGCGATGCCAGCCTCGCGGCTCATGCGGCCGAGGCGGATTTCCTCGTTGACGTAATCGGTGACGCGCCCGAAGCCGAATTTGTAGAACTTGATCATCTGGTTGAGCGTCACCCAGTCCTCGTCGAGCGAGGTGACGCCCTTGAGATCGCCGGTATGATCCACTGTGTCGGTGCGCAGCCTGAGCCCGCTGGCCGCCGAATACATGCCGTTATTGACCAGCGACCAGTCGCCCAGGAACCAGCCCAGATAGACGATCTGCAACCCATGGGCCTCGAAGGCGTCGGGGCTGGGATATTGATAGGGCAGCAATTCGCGCTCGGTGGCGCCGGCCTCGTACATCCAGTCGGCGGCGCCGCCGGCCAGGGTGTTCATGTAGCGCAGATTGTTGCCGTCATAGCCGGTCTTGCCCAGCGTCTTGAGGTCGCCCAGTTGCAAGCCGGGATTTTCGCCCCACAGGATCAGCGGAATGCCGTAGCGGATGGCGATCTGCGGCACCGAGCTGAACAGGGCCAGTTCGGTCGACTTGGCCCAATTGGTGAAGCGGGCGAAGGATTCGGCCATCAGGCGCTGCCAGGTCTGCGGGGCGGGGGCCGAGATGACCACGTCGAATCCCAGCTCGATGAGATTGGCGATATTGTCAGCGCCGCGCTCGGTCACCTGCTCGGGCGGATAGGACAGGCACACCAGCAGCGGCTTCAGCCCCAGCTTGTCGCGCACCCAGAGCGCCTGGCGCGAGCTGTCCTTGCCGCCGCTGACCCCGATGATGCAGTCGAACATCTGCCCCGGCCGGCGCGGCGCATTGGCCAGCAGCTCGGTGAGGATGTCGTAGCGCTCCTGCCAGTCGACCTCCTTGAGCCTGTCGAAATAATCGCAGGCCGGGCACAGGCCGTCGGGTGTGAAGCGGCTATTGGGCCGCGTATCGGGTTGCAGACAGTTGCGGCAATATTTCATGGCGCCGGGTCTTTCCGCTTCAGATGTCTGATGCCGTCATGGGGCAGGCGGCAGGCCGGCGCCCAGGGCGGCAGGGTGCACAATACCTGCCGGCCGGCTGCCAGCGCTAGCACGAGTGCAAAGGATTCGCAGCCGGCAACCCAGCGGGCCTGCGCCATTGTGTTGGCAATGTCGGGGCCGGTGTCGAGCCGGGCGTCGAGGTTGGAATGGGCCGCCAGCCAGGCATCGTATTTCCCCGCCGCATCGGAAGGGTGCGGCCGCAAGATGATTTGCAGGTCTTGGGGAAGGGCGAGCGTGGGCAGGTTCTCGACGAAGAAATCCAGCGCCTGGAACTCTCCCTGCCGCTCCCGCCCCCAGGTGCTTCGTGCCGGCTCGAGCACATAGAGCAGGGTTGGCGGGCTGGCGGGGGGAGGCGGAATCTTCGCCACGGCGGCAGCAAGATAGAGGTTGGGATGCAGGGTCACGGGTGTGCCGGGGAAGATGGCGCGGGCCAAAGCCAGCGCTTCGGGGTCGGTCACCCGGATTTCATCGGGCAGGATTTCCTCGCTAAGGCGGGTGAAGCGCTCGCGGTAATTGACCCAGTGGTCGATAACGGCGATGGAGCGGATACCGGCCCGCTGGGCCGCGTGGCGGGCGTCGTGCTCGATGTCGCTGGCCCAGCCGGTGCCGCTGAGCAGGGTGACGGCGCCCTCCAGCGCCTCCTCCATGTCGTCCACGAGCCATTCGCAGGGCAGGCTGGCCTGGGCCAGCGGCAGCGCCGGCCCGCGCGCCAGCACCCTAATAGCGCCCTCCGCGTCCCGGATGCCGGCGAAGATGATATTGGCTGCGCCCGCATCGTGGCAGACGACCGCCAGGGGGCGGGCGAGATCAGCGATCCAGGAATTTGGCATAAAGCACGATGTCCCGGGGTTCGCCGTCGAGAATTTCCTGCGCGCGCCGCACGGCTTCGAGCTGCATGCCGGCGCGTTCCATGATCTTGCGCATGCCGATATTGGCATCCAGCGTGCCGCCGGTGATCTTGCGCATACCGGGCTGCAGCGCGAGCCAGCCCATCAGCGTGGTCCAGGCGTCCAGGCCCAGGCCCTGCCCCCAGCATTGCCGCTCGCCCAGCATGATGCCGATGTCGGCAGTGCCGTGAGGCATGCTGCGATAGCAGGTCATGGTGCCCACCGGTCGCTTATCATCGAGACGCTGGATGCTCAGAAAGAGATTGGCGCTCCCGGCAAAGCTCGCCAGATAGGCGCGGCATGAGCTTTCGTCATGCTGCCGGAAGCGCTGATTGGAATAGCGCACTACTTCGGGGTCGTTGAGCCAGGACAGATAGGCCGGGGTGATGTCGGCCGCGCGGAAAGGCTGCAATCGCACCTTGTCTCCGCTCAATATCGGTCCCGGCAGCATGGATCAGCCCCGCAATGCGTCCAGATTGGCCCAGACCTTGGCGAAGGCGCCCACGATCTGGTCGACATCGGCGTCTTCCATTTCGCCCATGCACAGATTGAGCCCGAGGAAGCGGCGCTCGTGCAGGTCCTCGGCCACCGGGCAAATGCCCCGGCCATAGTCGATGTCGCGCGACACGAAGGGCTGGTTCCAGGGGAAGCCCTTGGAGCCATAGGCGATCTTCTTCTGGAAGATAGGGAACATGTGGATGTTCTGATAGCCGTTCATCAGCCAGTCCACGCCCTCGGCGCGCAGAGCCTCCAGGATGCGCTGGCGCGTCAGGCCCAGCCGGTCCACGTCGAGCACGAGGCCATAGACGTAGTAGACATGGGTGCAGCCCTCGGACACCACCGGGGTCTGGAGGCCTTCGAAACCGGCCAGCCCGGCATTGAGCCTTTCGGCGGCGCGCTGGCGGCTGGCCACGCGGGCCTCGAGCTTGTCGAGTTGCACGCTGGCAATGGCCGCCTCGATTTCGCCCAGACGGAAATTATAGCCCAGCATGTTGTTGAGCTCGTCCGGGTCCTCGGAGCGGATCACCGCCTCGGCGTGGTTGCGGATCAGCCGCATGCGCTCGGCCAGCCGGTCGTCCTCGGTGACGATGATGCCGCCTTCGCCGGAATGGATATGCTTGTGGTAATTGAGGCTGTAGCCGCCGATATCGGCCAGGGTGCCGGCAAAGCGGTTATTGTAGAGCGCGCCGGGGGCCTGGGCGGTGTCGCTGAGCAGCTTGAGCCCGTGGCGGCTGGCGATGTCGCGCAGCGCCACCATGTCGGCGGACTGGCCGAAGATATCGACGGCCATGATGGCGCGGGTCCGGGGCGAGATCAGCTTCTCGACGCTTTCGGGGTCGATGTTGAAGCTCACCGGATCGATATCGGCGAAGACGGGAATGCCGTTGAAATGCAGGATGGCGGTGGCCGTCGCCGCCATGGTCCAGGGCGTGGTGATGATCTCGTCGCCCGGCTCGATGCCGATGGCGCCCACGGCGGCGATGAGCCCCGAGGTCCAGGAATTGACGGCGATGGCGTGCTTGACGCCGAAATGGGCGGCGGCCTTCTGCTCGAAGGCGCGCACATGCTGCCCGCCCATGAAGCCGTCGCCCGGCGCGCCGATATAGGCCGAGAGCACGCCGGTGCGGATGACGGCGGTGGCGGCTGTCACCTCATCTTCGCCGATGCTCTTGAAGGGCGCCAGCGGGGCCGGGATGGCGGGAGTTCCGCCCAGCAGGGCGAGGGTTTGTCTGCTCATGGATGATCCTGTCGAAGCCTTGGCGCCTTAAGCCTGTGCGAGTTGTCTGATCCGGTGGCACAATGTCTGTGTCGCCAATGCCGTCCTGCCGGTGCTGGCCGGCTCGGCACCGGTGTCGAGCACGGCGGCGATCTCCGCGATGGCTGCCGTCATGGCGGCATCGTAGCGACCGGCCTGGTTCCCGCCTGCATCGAGCGTCTTGTAGCCAGAGAAAGTCGGGCTGTCGATTGCATGCCGCAGGCGCCAGCTGCCGCCGCCCTGCTCCATGCGGATGACGGCGCGCTCCAGCACCAGTTCGAGTTCGAAAAGGGCGTAGTCGCGCGCATCGGCGATATTGAGCATGATGGGCAGGCCGTCGGGACCTTCCAGCGCCGCGGCGATGCTGGGGTCGTCCGGCCAGTGGTCCCAATGCGGCCGGCCGGCCCAGAGCGGGGTCAGCGGCCCCACGAGGAAGGCCAGCAGGTCGAGCATGTGGCTGCCATTGTTGAGCACGCCCTTGTTGTAGACCCCGGTGGCCGAGCGCAGGCTCCCCCAGGTGCGGGCGGCGATGTCGGCGCGTAACTGGCCGATATCGGGGGCCCAGCGCCGCGTGTGGTTGACCATCAGCGTCACTCCGGCGGCCGCGCAGGCGGCAACTACGGCGCTGGTGGCGTCCAGATCAGGGCTCACCGGCTTTTCGCAGAAGATGAGGCGCGGCTTGAGGGCCAGGGCGCTGGCGATGTCCTGGGCATGGGCAGCGGTGGGCGAGCAGATGCTGATGACATCGAACGCGCCGGCAGAGGCCCCCAGTTCGGCAAAGCTGGCCGCCGTCCGGGGAATGGACCAATGGGTGGCGAAGGCCCTGGCCCGATCCGGGTCGGGTTCGATGCAGGCGGCCAGGCAGAAGTCGGCATGGCGCGAAAAGGCTCCGGCATGGGTGAGGGGCAGGCCCTCGTTGCCGCGGGCGCTGTCGAAGCCGCCG
>NZ_JAUCDN010000247.1:0-4943 GCF_034675085.1 Devosia sp. | reverse complement strand
ATCTGCGCGCCGATACGCCGCTGGTGCCGTTTCTGGGGTAGAGCCCAGCGCCGGCCTAGCGCTGGCCCATGCCCAGGGCGAAGGCCCGGCGGCGCAGGGGCGGGGCAAGGCGCAGGGCCCAGAGGCCGCCGGCGCGCAGCATCTGGGCGGGTAGCATGTCGGCCAGCAGCGAGCGGAACAGCGCATCGACGATGCCGCCGGTGCGGGCCAGGTCGGCGGCGCGGCGGTCGGCATAGTCGCGGCTGACGCGCTCGCCCCAATCGGCGCCGCCGCGCGGCGTTGCGGCGAGGGTGGCGGCGAGATCGGCCACGTCGCGCAGGCCCAGATTGAGCCCCTGCGCCCCGATGGGCGGAAAGGCATGGGCGGCCTCGCCCACCAGCACCACGCCCCTGTCGCCGGCGCGAGGCACGCTGAGCACGCTCAGGGGAAAGACGAAGGCGGGACTGGCCAGTGTGATGGCGCCGAAGAGGCGTTGCGACTTTTCAGCGAAAAGGGCGAGCAGCGTATCAGGACCGCCGGCGCGGGCGGCGTCGAGCGTGGCGCGCTCATCGATCCACACCAGATTGGCGCGATTGCCGCCGGCCGGCACCAGGGTGAAGGGGCCGTTGGGATAATGAAATTCGACCGAGGTGCCGCCGATGGGGCGGGCGAGATCGAGATCGCAGACCAGGGCGGCCTGCGAGAACCGGGTTTCGCGCATGGCCAGGCCCGCAGCGCCGCGCACCAGCGAGCCCTTGCCATCGGCCCCGACGATGAGTGGGGCCGAAAGACGGCTGCCATCGGTGAGGGTGACGGTATCGCCGCTCAGGGCGGTAACGCCGAGGTTACGCGTTTCGAGGTTGGTCAGGGTGCGCGCGACGTCACGGAACTGGTCGAGCAGGCGGATATTGGCAAAATTCCAGCCAAAGGCCGGCAGGTCCGCCTCGGCGGCGGAAAACAGGGTTTCGGGGGCGCGGATCAGCCGCCCGGTGGCATCGATGATGCGGATATGGGTGAGGGCGTGGCCGATGGCGGCGGGCTCGCCGATGAGCCCGGCCTGGCGCAGGAAATCGACGCTGGGGCCCATCAGGGCCGATGTGCGCCGGTCGGGTGGGGCCTCGGGCGCGATATGAATGGTATCGAACCCGGCCCTGGCGATGCTGATGGCCGCTGCCATGCCGGCGAGCCCGCCGCCGACCACAAGCACATCGGCATCGAAATCAGTCATTTTGCACCTGCTGTACCGGCCCGGATGGGTTCGGCTGTAGCACCGGAGGGAGCGCAAGGCCAGACGGCAGGGCGCATGGTTTACCCGCAAGGCGGGAGGTGGATTGCCGGCACAAGACCGGCCATGAGGGGGAACCGGGGGAGGAAACGCTTTCGGCGGGGGTAGGGTTTGGATAGATATGAGCAAATCGCGGATCGTGAGGAAACCAGCCATGGCCAAAGTCATTACCGTCCATCAAACCGGCGGCCCCGAGGTGTTGACGCTGGAAGAGCGGGAACTGGCGGCGCCGGGGCCGGGGCAGGTGGCGCTGCGGCAAACGGCGATCGGGCTCAATTTCATCGATACCTATCAGCGCTCCGGCCTCTATCCGATGCAGACGCCTTTCATTGCCGGCAATGAAGGGGCGGGGGTGATAATTGCGGTGGGGCCGGGCGTCGAAGGGCTGAAGGTGGGCGAGCGCGTGGCCTATCAGGGCCTGTCGGGCGCCTATGCCAGCGAGCGGCTGGCGCCGGCGGAGCGCCTGGTGGCGCTGCCCGAGGGGATCGACGAGCGCCTGGCGGCGGCGGTGCTGCTCAAGGGGCTGACGGCCTATTACCTGCTGTTCAAGACCTGGGCGGTAGAAAAGGGCCAGACGATCCTGTGGCATGCCGCGGCAGGCGGCACCGGGCAGATCGCCACGCAATGGGCGCGGGCGCTGGGCGCCACGGTGATCGGCACGGCGGGAAGCGCCAAAAAGCTGGCGCTGGCCAAGGCCAATGGCTGCCACCACGTCATCAATTACCGCGAGGAGGATTTCGCCGCCCGCGTGCGCGAATTGACCGATGGGCGCGGCGTGGACGTGGTTTATGACGGAGTTGGCAAGGCCACGTTCGAGGGGTCGCTGGACAGCCTGCGGCCGCGCGGGCTGATGGTGAGCTTCGGCAATGCCTCGGGGGTGGTGTCCATTCCCGATCTCGTCATCCTGTCCAAGAAGGGCTCGCTCTATCTGACGCGCCCGACCGGCGTGCATTATTTCGCCCGGCGCGAGGACCTGCTGGAGGGCGCGGCGGCGCTGTTCGCGGCGATCAAGGGTGGCGCCATCACCGTCAATATCGACCGCACCTTCCCGCTGGAGCGCGCCGCCGACGCGCACCGGGCGCTGGAACAGCGCGAAACGGCGGGCTCGGTGCTGCTGCTGCCGTGAGCGAAAGGAAAAAAATCATGGGTCCCGATATCAGCGAAATCGACGGCGCCTGCCATTGCGGCGCGGTCAAATTCCATGTGCGGCTCGCCAACGGGCTGCATACGGCGCGGCGCTGCACCTGCTCGTTCTGCCGCATGCGCGGCGCGGTGGCCGTGAGCGCGGACCTGGACGGGCTGACGATCCTTGAAGGGGCCGACAAGCTGGCGCTCTACCAGTTCAATACCGGGACGGCGAAGCATTATTTCTGTTCGGTCTGCGGCATCTATACCCATCACCAAAGGCGCTCCAACCCGCGCGAGTTCGGCATCAATGCCGCGTGCCTGGCCGGGGTGAGCCCCTTCGATTTCGCCGATCTTCCGGTCTATGACGGGGTCAACCATCCCTCGGACGGGAATGCGTCGCGGGTCGCCGGGCGGCTGAGATTTGAAAGCGTCGAAGGTTAGAAAAAAACTAGGCGGCCGGACGCCCCAGCCCCATTCGCGCCAACAGGCGGTCGCGCAGAACGAACTGGTGATAGAGCGCCGCTCCGACATGCAGGACCAGAAGCGCCAGCATCAGGCGCGGCACCAGGCCGTGAACGGCGCGCGGCGCCACCAGATCGAGATCGGGCAGTCCGGCGCCGCCGATGATCGCCGGCAGCGCACCCGAGAGCGCCACCATGCCGAGGCCGCTCGCCACGGTGACCAGCACCACGACATAGAGCCCCACATGCACGGCCCGCGCCAGAAAACCGCGCAAGGCGGGTTCGCCAGCGGGCGGGCGGGGCAGGCCCCTGTCACCCACCAGACGCCAGACCACGCGCAGAACCGTGAGCAGCAAGACGCCGATGCCGAAGGGAATATGGGCGCGCAGCAGGGCGATCTTGGCCATTTCGTCGGTCTGGGCGGCAGCCTGCAGGCCGGTCACGTAGAGAAGCAGGATCAGCAGCGCCGTCAGCCAGTGAATGGCGATGGTGAGGGAACCATAGCGGTCGGCAGTGCTCTGAAGCGGCATGGGCGAAATCCTTGCATTGCACAGGGGCAGGGAGTTACATAGCTCGCTATGAAACAAAATAGCAAGCTATATAAAAACTTTGCCCGCGAAACCTCGACCGGCTATCTGGTCAATTGGGCGGCCCGGCTGTTCGCGCGTTCGCTCGAGCAGCGGTTCGGGGCCAGTTCAGGGCCGATGCCGGTGTTCTTCGCCCTCCAGAATGGCGGGGCGCTGTCGCAGAAGGAACTGGCCCGGCTCGCCTCGGTCGAACAGCCCACCATGGCGGCCACGCTCAAGCGCATGGAGCGTGACGGCCTGATCGAACGGAGGCCGGTTCCGGCGGACCGGCGCAGCGCCACCATAAGCCTGACCGCGATCGGGGAGGCACAGGCCAGGACGGCCTTCCAGGCGGCGATCGACGTGAACCGGCTGGTGGGCGAATGCCTGGGGGAGTCCGATGAAGCGCTTTTCCACGACATGCTGGCGCGCGTCATCGCCGCTCTTGGGCAGGATGGCGCCGCAGGAAAATAAGCGTGAGGCGGCAAGTGGCGGGTAGAGAGGGATTCGAACCCCCGGAAGGCTTGCACCTTCGCCGGTTTTCAAGACCGGAGCAATCAACCACTCTGCCATCTACCCGTGGCGAGCCGTTTAGCCTTGGGGCGGGAAACTGTCCAGTGCCCGCGCGCCGGACATTGCAAGTACGGGCGGGAACGCTATGACAGGGGCGGGTTGTGTGTTGAACCGGAGGCGGAATGAGCCGCAAGGAATTCGAGGCGTCGCGCCTGCGCCGCATGAAGCGCGTCGCCGCGCGCCATGGACTGACCATCCTGACCGCCGACAAGATCAAGGTGCATGGCGGCAAGGGCGGCCATGCGCTGCGCGAGGATGAGAGCTTCAGGGTGGTTTTCGGGAATGAGCCGCAGCCCTTTTCGGCCGATCTGGACGCCATCGAGGCTTATCTGGACGGGCTCGAGGCGGGGCAAGAGTAAGGATGCCATCGGGGGCTGGCAACCGGGCGCGATCACCGCAGGGTGAATTTCCCTTATTTATTCCGTAACGGGAATCGGCCCACACTCGTGCCATTGGCTAACTTTGGAGGCGCGTATCGTGTTTACTCTGATCAATGCCGACGCAGACGATGACGATGCCGAAATCACCGATCCCCAGGAGATCGCGGAACTCTTCGCTGCCATTGCCGCCGTGGCCATCGAGACCATAGGCGCCGCCCAGGCCAGAGAGCTTTTCGACGCCGTGGTCGAACAGGACGGCCGGGACCCCAACTAGACGTTTCCGCCGGAGACTGCCGCTTTCCCTGTGCTGGGAGCGCGGCCTTCGGGACGAGTCCGAGGGCAGGGTGGTCGTTTTCCAGCGGTGAGGGGCTGTGGCTCCACACCCTTCCGGCCTCCCCCATCGAGGGGAGGTGGGACGTGGCGTTTTTGGCATTATCCTGCCCCGGCCGCTGGAGGGACGTCACCTCCACAGGCCTGCGTTAAAGCACGTCGCGATCTTTCAGATTCGCTTCATGTGCTTTAGCCTTTTGTTTTTGCGCATGTCTTTATCCCGAAACCGGTTCCCACTTTC
>NZ_JAUCDN010000246.1:0-4975 GCF_034675085.1 Devosia sp. | reverse complement strand
GAGCGACTATCTCTCCAAATCCGGTCTCATGGTGCATCCGCTGCTGGTGGATTTCATCGAGCGCGAGGTGCTGCCCGGAACGCCGGTGGACGCCGACCGCTTCTGGTCCGGCTTTGCGGGGCTGGTGGAAGAGCATGCCCCGCGCAACGCCAAGCTGCTGGCGCGTCGCGACCAGTTGCAGGGCCAGATCGACGACTGGCATCGCAAGAATGGCCCGGTGGCCAAGGATCCCGCCGGCTATGAACGTTTCCTGGGCGAAATCGGCTATCTAGTGGCCGAGCCGGGTGATTTCACCATCGAAACCGCCGGGCTCGATCCCGAAATCACCACGCTATGCGGCCCGCAGCTGGTGGTGCCGGTTTCCAATGCGCGCTATGCGCTCAACGCCGCCAATGCCCGCTGGGGCAGCCTTTACGATGCGCTTTATGGCACCGACGTGATCGCGCGCGAGGGCGAGCTGGCGCCGGGTCGGGGCTATAATGCGGCGCGCGGCGCGGCGGTGGTGGCCAGGGCCGCCGAATTTCTCGACCAGAGCGTGCCGCGGGCCCGCGGCAGCCATGCCGAGGCGAGCGCCTATCATGTGCTCAAAAAGGATGGTGTGCATTATCTGGCCGTCGACACTCCCGCCGGCCAGACCGGGCTGCGCGATCCGGCCGCCTTTGTCGGCTTTTCCGGCACGGAAAAGAGCGGCGAGATCGTGCTGGCCCATAACGGGCTGCATATCGTGCTCGTCATCGAGCCGGGCAGCGTCATCGGCGCGGCGCACAAGGCGGGCCTCAGCGATGTCATCGTCGAGGCGGCGCTCACCACCATCCAGGACTGCGAGGATTCGGTGGCGGCCGTGGATGCCGAGGACAAGGTGGGCGTTTATCGCAACTGGCTGGGCCTGATGAACGGTACGCTGGAAGACACGTTTGAAAAGAACGGCCGCAGCGTCACCCGGCGCCTCAATGCCGACCGTGTCTATACCGGTGTCGACGGCGCTTCCCTCACCCTCAAGGGCCGTTCGCTGCTCTTGGTGCGCAATGTCGGCCATCTGATGACCACCGATGCGGTGCTGTGGAACGACAAGCCCATCGGCGAGGGGCTGATGGATGCCGCCGTGACCGTGCTCTGCGCCTTGCAGGACAAGGTCAACAGCACCACCGGCGCGGTCTATGTGGTCAAGCCCAAGATGCACGGGCCCGAGGAAGTGGCCTTTGCCTGCGCCATTTTCGCCTCCGTGGAAGCCATGCTGGGCCTTGCGCCCAACACCGTCAAGATCGGCCTCATGGACGAGGAGCGCCGCACTTCGGCCAATCTCAAGGCCGCCATCTATGAAGCGCGCCAGCGCGTGTTCTTCATCAATACCGGCTTTCTCGACCGCACCGGCGACGAGATCCACACCTCCATGGAGGCCGGCCCGGTGCTGCGCAAGGACGAGATCAAGTCCGAGGCCTGGCTTGCCGCCTATGAGGATCGCAACGTGCTGATCGGTCTTGCCTGCGGTCTTTCGGGCAAGGCGCAGATCGGCAAGGGCATGTGGGCGCGTCCCGACGACATGGCGGCGATGATGGCCTCCAAGGGTGCCCATCCGGCTGCCGGCGCCAATACCGCCTGGGTGCCTTCGCCCACCGCCGCCACGCTGCATGCGCTCCATTACCATCAGACCGACGTGTTCGAGGCCCAGCGCCGCCGCCACAACCAGGCGGTGCCGCCGCTTTCGGCGCTGTTCTCGATGCCGGTGCTGCCCGCCAATACGCTGAGCCGCGACGAGATCATCCGCGAGCTGGAAAACAATGCCCAGGGCATTCTGGGCTATGTGGTGCGCTGGGTGCAGCAGGGGGTCGGTTGCTCCAAGGTGCCCGACATCAATAATGTGGGGCTGATGGAAGACCGCGCCACCTGCCGCATTTCCTCGCAGGCGGTGGCCAATTGGCTGCGCCATGGCCTGGTCAGCCGCGACGAGGTCAGCTCCACCTTCGAGCGCATGGCCAGCGTGGTGGACCAGCAGAACGCGGGCGACCCGATCTACCGGCCGATGGCGGAAAACTTCCAGTCGATCGCCTTCCAGGCCGCGCTCGACCTGGCCCTGCACGGCGCCGACCAGCCCAGCGGCTATACCGAACCGCTGCTGCACGCCGCCCGCCGCAAGGTCAAGGCCCGCGACGCGAAATAGGCGCCGGCGTTTTCCCATCCGCATTGTCGTGCCGGCTCAAGGCCGGCATGACACCGTGGTGGCGGCGATATCAAGCAGCCCGAGACGCGTCAGGCGCTCAGCGCCATGCGCGCCGTGCGGGCCATCTGCACAAGGGTCTGGTGCATGTCCTGCGGGACGGCCAGGGGGGTATCGAAGGCGATGCGGCGCACGTCGTCGCCCCAGGCGATGATCATGCCATCGGCGTCGATGCCGGTCAGCGTCCACGGGCCGGTCGGGGCGCCGCAGAAATGGCGGGCATAATTGCTCACCGCTTCGGCGTGATCGTCGTTCATATGTTCGAGTGCCCCCGCCTCGGCGGCGGCGAGGTCGGCATCGGGATTGGACAGGAGCTGTTCGGCGGTGAAGGCATAGGCGCGCCCGAAGCCGCCATTGAGGCTGGCCGAGAGCGGTTCGAGCCGCACGAAGTTGAAGTCGCCCAGCCCGGCATAGAGCCTGGCCTTGGGCTGGTGGCTGAGATGGCGGGCGGCAAGGCGCGCATGCTCGGGGGTGTCGCGGGCGATAAACTGCGCCCGCGCCGCGATGGTGATGCGGGCATGGGCCATGGGGTCGCCCTTGCGCGGCTCGCCCAGCAGCAGCGAGCAGCGCGGATCGGCGGCCAGCGCCGGGTAATGGGCGGCGAGTTTCGAGATCAGCAGCAGCGGGGCGCCGTCGAAATCGCTGGAGACGCTGACGCGGGTGGCGATGGGGGCGCCGCTTGCCGGATCGAGCGTGGCGATGGTGCCATGGCGCGCGGTGCGGATGATGGTCTTGGCGAGGCGGATGGCCTCGTCGTCGGTGGGCTGGAGCAGGTCTTTGCCGGCCATGGCGCTATTTCCCTCGAAACGATTGTGGCCGCAATAAAGCTCAAACAAACATGAATATCAATGTCATATTATGACGCCGGCGGTGTGTCGTAAGGCCCTACCTCTCCACACCTCTGGCGGGTGGCCGCTTCAGCTGACGAAATCGAACTTATCGACGTCGAACAGCCCGCGATCGGTCATCTTGAGATGCGGAATGACCGGCAGGGCCAGGAACGCCACCTGCAGGAACGGCTCCGGCAGCACGCAGTCCAGGGCATAGGCGGCGTCGCGCAGCCGGTGCAGATCCTCGGTCACGTCCTCGAAGGGCCTGGTGCTCATCAGCCCGGCAATGGGCAGGGCCAGCTCCGCCGTCACCCGGCCGCCCTCGGCCACGGCGAAGCCGCCACCCATCTCGATCAGCCGGTTCACCGCCGCCGCCATGTCGGCATCGTCGGTGCCGACCACGGTGATGTTGTGGCTGTCATGGCCCACCGAGGAGGCGATGGCGCCGCGCTTGAGCCCGAACCCGGTGACGAAGCTGCGCCCGATATTGCCGTTTTTGCCGTGGCGCTCGATGACGGCGACCTTGATGACATCGGCGGCAAGGTCGGGCACGAGCCCCTTGTCGGTGGCGGCCAGGCTCGCTTCCTCGCGGAAGGTGAGGATCAGCCCGGGCCTGACCCCGATCACCGGCACGCGGTTCTGTCCCGCTTTGGGTGCCGTGATGAAGGCCTCGGGTGCCACCGGCTTCGCCTTCATCGAGGCCAGGCCCACCGGCGCCACCGGCTTTCGCGTGGCAAAAAGCTCCGGGGTGACCAGCCGGCCCGCCGTCACCACGTCCGAGACGCGGCAGTCTTCCAGGCTATCGACCAGCGCGATATCGGCGCGCCAGCCCGGCGCCAGCAGGCCCCGGTCGGTGAGCCCGAAAATGCGGGCGGCCGAGTGGCTGGCGGCGCGATAGACATGGTGCAGCGGCCGCCCCATGGCGATCAGCCGGCGGATGGAGCTGTCCAGATGTCCTTCCTCGGCGATGTCGAGGGGATTGCGGTCGTCGGTGCACAGCGCCACGAAGGACGAGGTGTTCTCATCGAGGATTTCGGCCAGCGCCTTCAAATCCTTGGAGACGGAGCCTTCGCGGATGAGGATGGCCATGCCCTTGGCCAGCTTCTCGCGCGCCTCTGCGGCGCTGGTGGCCTCGTGGTCGGTGCGGATGGCGGCGGCGAGATAGCCGTTGAGCGCCTGCCCGAGCAGCAGCGGCGCGTGGCCGTCGATATGGCCGCCCTGGAAGGCCGCCAGCTTGGCGATGATGCCCGGATCGGCGTTGAGCACGCCGGGGAAATTCATCATCTCGGCGAGCCCGATCACCTTGGGATGGCTGCGGAAGGGTTCGAGGTCCTCGATTTCCAGCGCCGCCCCCGCCGTCTCGAAGGGGGTCGCCGGCACGCAGGAGGAGAGGTTGACGCGCACATCCATGATGGTTTGCTCGGCGCTGTCGAGGAAATAGCCAATGCCCTCGGCCCCCAGCACATTGGCGATTTCGTGGGGGTCGCAAATGGCGGTGGTGACGCCATGGGGCAGCACGCAGCGGTCGAATTCATGCGGGGTGACCAGGGAGGATTCGATATGCAGATGCGTGTCGATGAAGCCGGGCACGGCGAAGCGCCCGCCGCCCTCGATCACCCTGCCCCCTTCATAGGCGGCATGGGTGCCCACGATGCGGTCGCCGACAATGGCGATATCGGTCCGGGTCACCGCGCCGGTGATGACGTCGAGCAGGTTGACGTCGCGGATGACGAGATCGGCGGGCGCCTTGCCCTGGCCGGCCATAATCATGCGGGTGAGGGTGGCGGGGCTGGTCATGGGCGCGTCCTTTTTTGCTCTTGCCCGAGGGTCGGCCGCGGCGGGCGGGACGTCAAGGCCCGGCGGAACTCCCGCCGCGATCCTGGCGTTGCGCTTGGGTCAACCATGGAGGGTGCCATGAAAACCTATGATC
>NZ_JAUCDN010000245.1:0-4988 GCF_034675085.1 Devosia sp. | reverse complement strand
CCGACGGCCTGATCCTCAAGGTTGGTCTTGAAAACCTGAATGGCGGCGGCGCTGTGACCGGTGCTCAGAAGGCCGGCACCCTGGTCGGTGTTCTGGACTACTCCGGCGCTGGCATCACCGCCCACATCAGCGGTGCCGTTGGTGGCATCCTCGACGGTGACCGCAATGCTGGCGACACCTACCTCGTCCACTCGGGCGTGACCGCCACCTTCGACCAGTTCAAGGTCCGTGGCGCTCTGGCCATCGGCGGCGGCTATGATCCGATCGTCGGCGCCAACTATTCCTACTGGAATGGTCTGGTCTCGGGCGAAGCCAAGTTCGATATGTTCAAGATCGCGCTCTCGGCTGAAGCCATCGGCGGCACCGCTGCCAACGGCGTTGCCCTCGACACCGACTGGGGCTTCGGCGGCTCGTTCGGCGCCACCGTTGCTGAAGGCATCGAAATCAACATCGGCGGCCGTTACTTCAACGACGGTCTCGTGGGCGTTGGCGATGGCTACCAGGTCGCTGCCCAGCTCGTTGCTGCTCTGACCGAAACCATCAAGCTGACCACCGAAATCGGTGTGTACGGCCATGGCGAGGACACTGTTGCCTCCATCCGTCCGGTCGGCCCTGCTGCTTCGGACTTCTACGCGAAGGCCGAACTCGGCTGGAAGCCCGGTGGCGGTTTCGAATCGTCGCTCGGCGCCACCGTTCAGCAGAACGGCGCGTACAAGGTTACCTTCAAGGCTTCGAAGGCCTTCCAGTAATCCTTGGATTGCAGTCTCTACGGAAAGGCCCGGCTCACGCCGGGCCTTTCTGCTTTTAGGGTGGGGCGGCGTCAGGTGCTCGAGACGTCACAAAACACATAGTCTTTCTTGCTCACCGGAATGACCCGGTGTGAGGCAACAGCAGAAGCAAGAGGGGTAAACCTGGCTCCAGCCTTGGTTGCCCGCCTGGTTATTCCATTCGAGCAAAGGCTTGCCGCAGCCATTTTCGTTTCCTCCCGCCGTGAAATGCACTAGCCTTGCGGCAATTGCGGCGCTGCGTTGGAATCGGAATGACAAGGGACCTGTGGAAATGGGTCGTGCCGGGGCTGGTCACTGTCCTGGGCGGCACGAGTCTCTCTCTGGCAATGACGACGTCGACCATCGTCGAGGATTTGCAGGCGCGCAGCGCCGCCACCATTGCCGCCGGAAATGTCGATTGGGCCGAGCTGTCCCTTGATGGTCGCGACCTCACCCTGTCTGGTATCACCACCGACCAAGCCCTTGTTGATGATGCGCTTTCCTATCTTTCCCAGATAGATGGATTGCGCTCGGTAACGACGAATGTGGCGCTGGCGCCGTTGGCCAGCCCCTATCGGCTGAAAGCCGGCATAGCGGGCGGCTCCATCAGCCTTGCCGGCGCTGTGCCCGATCTGCCGACGCGCCGGCGCCTGCTCGATCTCGCCGGCCTCGCGGATGCGCCGCTCGAATTGCGCTCCGGCGTATCGGCGCGGCAGGCCTGGGCGGCCGGGGCCGAATTCGCCGTCGCGCAATTGCGTTATCTGGAGAGGGGCGAGGTGGTCGTTTCGGACGACACTATCGCCATCAGCGGCCTGGCCCGCTCCGAGCAGGCGTTCCGCGACCTGCTGGTGGTGCTGCGCGCCGGCCCGCCCCAGGGCATGGAAATGGGAGAGGTCGCCATCACCCCGGCGCAGGTCTCACCCTATCGCTGGACGGCCACTTCCGATGGCCGGCGCATCGCCATTTCCGGCTACGTGCCCGATGCGGAACTGGCCGAGCGCCTGCGCACCGCCGACGTCTCCGGCCTGCCCGTGGCCACGGGGCTGGCGCTGGGCTCCGGCCAGCCTGCCGATTTCACCGAACTCGCCCCGCTGCTGCTCGAGCAATTGGCGCGGCTGGAATATGGCGAGGCCAGCATTCTCGATGGCGCCAGCACGCTGACCGGCGCGCCGGCAACGCTCGAAATCGCCCAAAGCGTTGCCCGTACCCTGCAAACGGCCGGCAGCATCGTGGTGCTCGAGCCACCTCGTATCGAGGACTACTGGCTGAGCGTGGTACGCGAGAATACCGGCGTGCTGATCTTCGACGGCTACGCGCCGGACGATGCGACGCGCCAGGCCTTCGGCGCGCTCGCGGGAGCCGACATTGCGGAATTGAAACTGGGCCGGGGGGCGCCCGATCGCTACCGTTCCGGGGCGGATTTCGGCATCGAAGCCCTCGGACTGATGCGTGAAGGGCGCATGGCGCTGCGCGGCAACGCCCTGACCCTGGCCGGCATCGCCAGCTCCTCCGAAGCCTATCGGGAATTGCTGGCGCTCATTGCGGGCCAGGCCCCACAGGGCATCAGCCTAGCCGCCGCCGATATCCAGGCGCCCCGCGCGGAGACCTATCGCTGGTCGGCGAGGAAGACGGAAGCGGGCCTCGTCCTTTCCGGGCTCGTGCCCGATCCGCAGGCCGAGTCAGCCCTGCGCGAAGCAGCGCCGGCGCTCCAATCCACCTTGGATTATGCCTCAGGCGCGCCGGCGGGATTCATGGTTTCCGCCCGGACGGCGCTGGCCTTGCTGGAGCATCTGCAAAGCGGCGAGGCAGTTTTTGACGGCACGAACTGGGTTTTGAGTGGCCTGGCCGTCTCGCCCGCTGGCCGCGATGCGCTGGAAGCGCAATTGGCCGAACAGGATAAGGCGGCCGATTGGACGCTGGACGTGGTCGATCCCAAGCCGGCGCTACCGAAAAAATCGCCCTATCTGTGGTCGGCGCGACGCGTTGCGGACGGCATGGTGCTGGACGGCTATGTGCCCAATGCCGGCATGCAGCGCTTTTTGGCGCTTCACGCCGGAGAGGGGGCGATCGATGAAACCGAACTGGCCCTGGGTGCGCCCGAGGGCTTTGCCATGGCCGTGACGGCCGCGCTCGATGCGGCAATGGCTCTGGCCGATGGCGAGGCGCGGTTTGATGGTGTGGTCTGGTCGCTGGCCGGCGAGGCAGAATCCATCGCCGCGCGCGATGCCATGCTCGCGGTGCTGGCCGCCAAAGTGCCGGTCGAACATTGGTCCATCGCGGTTACGGCGCCGGAGCCGCAACCGGAGCCAGCGGCCGAACCCATGGCGCCCTATCTCTGGTCGGCGCTCAAGGACGATACCGGACGCATCACGTTAGCGGGCCAGATGCCGGCGCAAAGCATGCAGCGCCTGCTCGCCGTGCGGTTCGGCCCCGATCTGCGGGATGAAACGCAAATTGTGCCGGGCGCGCCCCAGGGCTTCGTCAATGACGCCCTGGTCGCCCTGGCGGCGCTGGCCGGGCTGCAAAATGGCGAGGCGCATTTCGACGGCACCCATTGGGCGATCAGCGGCAAAGCCGGGGCGGGGGCAGATATAGCGGCGGCGCTGGCCAAGGCCGAAACCCCGCTGGCCGGCTGGACTTTGACCATTGAGCCGCCCGACGCGCCGGCCAGTGCCGAGCCCGAAGCGGAGGTCGCGCCGCCCGAAGTTCTGGCAACGCCCGTTGCGGAAGCAGCGGAAACCGAACAGCCCCGGCCAGAGCCGCCGGTCGATGTCGCGGCCGATCCCGATTATGCCTTTGCCGCACGGCGCGATGCCGACGGCGCGGTCATTTTGAGTGGCCAGATTCCGGCCGAGGCGGCGCTGAGCTATTTCGCCGCCCTGAGCCAGGGCGACACGGCGGCGGTCAGCGTTGCCGACGGCGCGCCGTCCAGCTTCCTGCCCAGCGCCGAAACCGGGCTGCGGGCACTGATGTATCTGAGCGAAGGGCGGCTGGATTTTTCCGCCGGCAAATGGTCGCTAGCCGGAACCGCGCCCAATGCCGGTGCGCGCGCCGCCGTGCTCGCCGCCATCGCCGGCGATCCGGGCGGCACGCGATGGATCACCGCCATCGACCTGCCGCCGCCCGGCGCCGAGCCCATCGCCCTTCTGGCCTCCAGACCGGCGCAGCCGGCCGATATCAGCGGCTGCGCGGCGCAGGTCGCCGAGATTTCGGCCCGTAACTCCATCCTTTTCCAATCCGGCGCCGCCATCATCACGGCGACTTCCGAGCCGGCGCTGGATGAGTTGGCGGCAGATCTGGCCGCCTGCGCCGATGCGGTGGTGCATGTGGAAGGGCACACAGATTCCGATGGCGATGCCGGGCTCAACCTGGCGCTGTCGGTGGCGCGGGCCGAAGCGGTGATCGCGGCGCTGGTGGAGCGCGGCATCGCCCCGGCGCGGCTTTACGCCGTGGGCTATGGCGAAAGCGCGCCGGTGGCCGACAACGGCACCGCCGAGGGCAAGCGCCTCAATCGGCGCATCGTCGTCGTGGTGCGGCCCGAGCATTATTGAGGGAGGGGCAGGGGGTGAACTGGCATTCGCTTTTCTATCTCGCGCAGCAGACCTGGCCCTATCTGGCCGCTGCCGGGCTGGTCGGCCTCGTCGTCGGCTGGCGCAGCTTCAGCCCGCCCGGAGCGTGAGGAAGGCGTGATCAACATCGCCCTCATGGCCGACACCGCGCTGCTTGTTCTTCTGGCCTATCTTGCCGGCTGCGTGCTGGGCTATGCCGCACGCCTTATTCTTTATGCCGGGCGTGGAACGCGGCAGGCGAAGGCGCCGGACGTGCCCGCTGCCCCGCCAAGGCCGGCGCGCAGCGCGGCGGCGCGGCTGGCGGCGACCGTGGACGAGCCGTTGCCGGTGCCCCGGCCGCGAATGCCCGAGCCTCGGCCGCTGCTGCTCGAGGGGCCACGCGGGGGGAAAGCTGATAGTCTCAGGCAGATCAAGGGAATCGGCCCGAAAATTGAATCAGTGCTGCATGATCTGGGCATCTTCCATCTCGACCAGATCGCCGGCTGGAGCCCGGCCGATATCGGCTGGATCGACAAGAAGCTCGCCTTCCAGGGGCGGATCACCCGCGAAAGATGGGTGGAGCAGGCCAAGGCCCTCACCAGCACAAGAATCGTGGCTTAGATCATTTCACCGTTTAGTAGAAACGCTGAAATGATCTAAGCCTTTGTTTTAT
>NZ_JAUCDN010000244.1:0-5026 GCF_034675085.1 Devosia sp. | reverse complement strand
TGGCGGTCCAGCGCTCATAGACGGCCTCGAACAGGGCCTGGGCGGTGTTGATGCCATGGGCGGGCTCGACCACCAGGGAGAGCCAGCTGGTGAGATAGGAATATTGCACGGCGACGCTGGCGACGTCGCCGCCCTGGAGATATTCGAGCGTGTCCATGGCGGCCGGATCGACCCAGCCGGTGCCCACCGGCATGGCCAGCACCAGCACGGAGCGCTGGAAGGCGCCGACCCGGTCCATCTCGGCCAGGGCCAGCTGCACCCGCGCCTCCACCGTGGGGGCCGAGCGCAGGCCGACATAGATGCGCAGCGGATCGATGGCGGGCTTGCCGGTCATGCGGGTGATCGCCGCCGCATCGGGCCCGCCGGTGACATAGACGCGGGCATCGCGCCCGATGCTGTCCCAGGCAATGCGGGAGGCGGCGCTGCCGGTCTGTTCGGGGCGGGCAGGGGCCGGTGCATCCTGGGGCACCAGCTCGTCGAGCCGCTCGTAAAAGCCGTCGGCGGCGCGCAAGGCGGCGCGCAGCAACACGCCATCGACCAGCACGCCCCCCAATATGCCGACGATGACGATGCTGGCGGCCAGCGCCACGCGGCGGGGCACATAGGGCAGCTTTTCCAGCCATCGCCAGACCAGGTGGATGGCCATGACCACCAGCTTGCCGAGCAGGATCAGCAGCAAAGCGGGGCCGATGGCGACCAGCGCGATGAGCAGCGGCTGGGCATTGTCGGCCAGTTCCATGCCCATGACCGAGCGCACCGAATTCTGCCAGACCAGGGTGTAGCTGAGCGTGACCACCACCAGCACGGCGCAGGCCAGCGCCGCAAGGCTGGTGAGGATGGTGGCAAAGCGCCCCTGGGGCATTTTGGCGCCCAACACCTCGCAGCTCCACTGGATGGCGGCGCCCAGCCCATAGCCGGCGGCGAAGGCGCAGCCCGAGAGAATCCCCTGCACCACGCTGGTGCGCGGCAGCAGCGAGGGGGTGAGCGAAATGGAAAAGAACACCGTGCCGATGACCAGGCCCAGCGTAAAGAAATGGCGGCGCAGGAAATCCGAGCCGCGCAAACGCAGGCTGGAGGCACGGGAGCGCAACGCGGCGAATTGAACTGTCATGCGCGCAGAACAGCGCGGGACCGAGCCCGGGTCAATGGTCTCGTTTGCGCTCGCGCCATGCCGTAATGTGCGGGCAAGGAGAATCGCCCGTGCCCATCCGCCAGCTTCCCGAAGACCTGATCAACCGCATCGCCGCCGGCGAGGTGGTGGAGCGGCCCGCCAGCGTGGTCAAGGAACTGGTGGAAAACGCCATCGACGCCGGCGCGCGCCGCATCGCCGTCACCACCGCCGCGGGCGGCAAGGGGCTGATCCGCATCGAGGATGACGGAAGCGGCATGGAGCGGGACGATCTGGTGCTCAGCGTCGAGCGCCACGCCACCTCCAAGCTGGGGGCGGACGATCTGGATGACATCCGCACGCTGGGCTTTCGCGGCGAGGCGCTGGCCTCGATCGGCTCGGTGGCGGCGCTGTCCATTTCCTCGCGGCCGGCGGGGGCGGAGAGCGGGCTGCGCATCGCGGTGAATAACGGGGTGCGCAGCGGGCCGGTGCCGCAGGCGATGAACCGGGGCACCATTGTCGAGGTAAAGGAGCTCTTCGCCAATGTGCCGGCACGGCTGAAATTCTTGAAGACCGACCGGGCCGAGGCGGGGGCGATCACCGATGTGATCAAGCGCCTGGCCATGGCCAATCCCGGCGTGCATTTCGTGCTCAATGGCAGCGACCGCAGCGCCGCCAACTGGCCGGCGGTCGAGGGCCATGGCGCGCTGGAAGCGCGGCTGGCGCAGGTGATCGGCGACGATTTCGCCCAGAATGCCGTGCGGCTGGGCCATAGCCGGCATGGCGTGGTGGTGGCGGGGCTGGCGGGCCTGCCCACCTATACGCGGGCCAATTCGCTCAGCCAGTTCTATTTCGTCAATGGCCGCTCGGTGAAGGACAAGGTGCTGGTGGGGGCGGTGCGCGCCGCCTATGCCGACTACGTCTTCCGCGACCGCTTTCCGGTGGTGGCGCTCTATATCGCCATCGATCCGGCGGAAGTGGATGTGAACGTGCATCCGGCCAAGGCCGAATTGCGCTTTCGCGACCAGGGGGCGGTGCGCGCCGCCGTGATCCGCGCCATCGGGGAAGCGCTGGCCGCGGCGGGGTTCAAGGCCTCGGGCACGGTGGCCGAGGATATATTGGAGGCCTTCCAGCCCCCTGCCCCGGCGCCCACAGCGCCAATGGCGGCCTATTCGTCCCCCGCCCCGGCCTATTCGCCCGCCCCGGCGCGCCTGGCCAGCGCCAGCGATTATCGCCCGCCGGCCTGGACGGGGATGAGCGGGCTGGATGAGCCCAGCGCGCGGGTGGAGGCGGAAGCGGCGCCGGTGGCCGTCAACTATCCGCTGGGCACGGCGCGGGCGCAGATGTTCGATAATTTCATCATCGCGCAGAATGCCGAGGGCCTGCTGCTGGTGGACCAGCACGCCGCCCATGAACGGCTGGTCTATGAGCGGTTCAAGGCGCAACTGGAGTCCGGGCCCGTCGCCAGCCAGGCCCATCTCATCCCCGTGGTGGTGGAATTGCCCGAGGAGGATTGCGCGCGGCTGGAAGCGGCGGCGCCGGAGCTGGAACGGCTGGGGCTCGGCCTCGAACGGTTCGGGCCGCGCGCCGTGGCGATCCGCGAAACCCCTGCCCTTTTGGGCGCCGGCGATGTCGAGGGGCTGGTGCGCGACCTGGCGGACGAGCTGGCCGAATGGGACAGCGTTTCGGCGCTGCGCGACCGGCTGGACGCCATCATCGCGCGCATGGCCTGCCACGGCTCGGTGCGATCGGGGCGGCGGCTGCGGGTGGACGAGATGAACGCGCTGCTGCGCGACATGGAGGCGACGCCCCATTCGGGCCAGTGCATCCATGGCCGGCCCACCTATGTGGAGCTGAAGAAAAAAGATATCGAGCGGCTGTTCGGACGGAGCCGGTAATGACCAGCGGCATTCACCATGTCACCCTGATCACCGGCTCGGTGCAGGCCAATGTGGATTTCTATGTCGGCTTTCTGGGGCTGCGGCTGGTCAAGCGCACCGGCGGCTATGAAGACCCCCGCCAACTGCACCTGTTCTATGGCGACTATCACGCCCAGCCGGGATCGCTGCTCACCTTCCTCGTCTGGGAGGGCGGCTCGACGGGCCAGGCCGGCGCCGGACAGGTGAGCGAGGTGGCGCTGGCCATTCCGCCGGGCTCGATCGGCTTCTGGCTGGAGCGGGCGCTGCGCCATCAGGTTGTTGTGGAGAGCACGGCGTCCGAATTCGGCGAGATGGCGCTGCGCCTGCGCGACCCCGACGGGGTGATGATCAAGCTGGTGGGGGCGGACCTGCCGGCGCTGACCATGCCAGCGGGCGATATTCCTTCCGAGCACGCCATTCGCCGCATTCGCGGGGTGACGCTGCTCTCGGAGGTGCAGGAAGAAAGCATGGGGTTCGTGCGCGACCATTTCGGCTTCCGCCCCCAGGGGGTGGACGGCAAGACCCGGCGCATGGTTTCCGACATGGGCGACGTGCTCGACATCCGCGACGCGGCCGGCTTCTGGCAGGGCGCGCCGGGCACGGGCACGGCCGACCATGTGGCCCTGCGCGCGCCCGATGAAGCCGCGGTGGCGGCGGTGGAGAAAAAACTCTGGCAGCGCAATTGGGGGCTGACCAATCGCCATGACCGGCATTATTTCACCTCGCTCTATATGCGCGAGCCGGGGGGCGTCCTGATCGAACTGGCCAGCGACGGGCCGGGCTTTGCCATTGACGAGCCGCTGGAAACGCTGGGCAGCGCGCTGTTCATGCCGCCCGACGCCGCCGACCCCGACGCCATCCGCGTGATGCTGCCGCAATTCGGCCTGCCGGGAGACGAGCGGGTGGTCTATCGCGACCTCATTTATGAGCACCGCTTCTTCACGCCGGAGCGGCCGGACGGCACCACGCTGGTGTTGCTGCACGGCACCGGCGGCGACGAGACCGATCTGCTGCCGCTTGGCCATCGCGCCGCGCCAGAGGCTACCCTGCTGGGCCTGCGCGGACGCAGCACCGAGACCGGCACAAGGCGCTGGTTCCGCGCGCTGGGGCCGACGATTTTCGACCAGAAGGATATCCGGTTCGAATCCGGCGCGCTAGCCGCCTTCATGGGCGAGGCGCGCGGGGCCTATCGGCTCGATCCGGCTGGCATGGTGGGGCAGGGCTATTCCAACGGCGCCAATCTGCTGGCGGCGGCGCTGCTGCTGGAGCCGGAACTGGGGCTGCACCGGGTGGTGCTGCTGCGCCCGGTGCCGGTATTGAGCGATGTTCCGGCGGCGGACCTGAGCGGGCGAAAGGTTCTGATCGTCGCCGGAGCGCGGGACGCCTATCGGGAAAAAAGCGAGGCGCTGGCGGGGGTGTTGCGCGACGCGGGGGCAGAGGTGACGCTGGAGGTGGTGAACGGGGCGCATGAGCTGGGGGATGACGATGCGCAGGTGATCGGGGCGTGGCTCGGGGGCTAGTCCCGCCCGCATCAGGGAGTGTTTAGTTTAGGCGCTTTCTGTCGGGCAGTTCCCTCCCACCCACCGGCGCTTCCCGCGGACTTGATCCGCGGGCCACTCCCAGCAAACGCAGAGCCATCAAGGGCTCCCAATCTGGCCCACGGGTCAAGCCCGTGGGCAGCGGTGGTGGGTGTGGGAAGATGGTGCCTCCACCCACAATACCCCCTTCTCCCCTTGCGGGAGAAGGTGCCCCGAAGGGGCGGATGAGGGGGGTTCTTCCACGAGCATTGAGGCTGGGGATGGTGCGGTAGCCCCCTCACCCTGCTTTTCGTCTGGACGACGAAAAGCTGTCCCTCTCCCACAAGGGGAGAGGGTTTGCGCCGGTGGGTGGGGTGCGTTCTTGCCATTCGAGCCTAGCTCTCATGGCCTTCTCCCCTCAAATCGCTCCACTGGAGCGATTTGCCCTAACGGGACGGCTCGAAGTCAGAGGCGGACCAGGG